>NZ_RAWQ01000313.1:0-7939 GCF_003668965.1 Corallococcus sp. AB030 | reverse complement strand
GGCCTGGGAACCGCGAGTGGCCTGGGGGGCGCCGGAGCGGGCGCCGCCACCGGGGCGTCGCCGTCATCCAACAATTCCTTCAGGTCCGCGAGCGGATCCGCCTCGTCCGGGGGAGACGGCATGTGCGCGGCCCAATTTACCGGCCACGGGGGGTTTCCACCAGTTACGCGATGGACACCGCGCCGCTTCGCCTGCCTGGTGGGAGGCGGACGGCACGGTCCGCTCGACGTGGAGGGGGCGGGACGTTAGCCAATGGAGCAAACATCACACCTCGCCTTGCCTCTCCTCGGCAGGGGATGACAGCTTCGGACCACTCCTATGGCCATCCGCTACACCCTGCCCAACGGGCTCACCGTCGTCTTCGAGGAGCAGCACGCCGCCAAGGTCGCGGCCTTCCAGGTCTGGGTCAAGGCCGGCAGCGCGGACGAAAGGCCCGACCAGGCCGGACTCGCTCACTTGCACGAGCACATGCTGTTCAAGGGCACGGAGCGCCGGGGGCCCGGTGAAATCGCCCGGGACATCGAGGCGCACGGCGGCGAAATCAACGCCTGGACGTCCTTCGACCAGACCGTCTACCACATCGTCATCGCCAGCCAGTTCGCCCGCACGGGCCTGGACATCCTGGGCGATGCGGTGCGCCGCTCCGCGTTCGACAAGGAGGAGCTGGCGCGCGAAATCGAAGTCGTGTGCGAGGAGATCAAGCGCAGCTACGACTCCCCGTCGCGGCGCGCGTCCCGCGGGCTGTTCACCGCCGCGTTCCAGACGCACCCCTACCGGCTGCCCGTCATCGGCACCGAGGAGAGCGTGCGCAGCTTCACCCGCGAGAAGGTGCTGGAGTTCTACCACCGGCACTACACGCCCAGGAACCTGGTGCTCTCCGTCGCGGGCGACCTGAACGAGGCGGAGCTGCGGCAGTGGGTGGAGGAGATCTTCGGCGGTGACTGGGGCCGGCCCTACGTGGGCCCGGTGGAGCGTCCTCGCGATCCGCCGTCCACGGGCCGCCGCGTGCTCATCCAGACGGAGGACGTGAAGGAGGCCTATCTGCACCTGGCCTTCGCCATCCCGGAGCTGGAGCACCCGGACGTGCCCGCGCTGGACGTGCTGGCGATGCTCGCCGGCCAGGGCAATTCGTCGTGGCTGGTGCGCGAGGTGAAGCGCCGCCAGCACCTGGTCAACGACGTGCACGCGTCCGCGTACACGCCCAAGGACCCGGGCATCTTCTCCGTGTCGCTGACGCTGCCGCCCGCGCAGTCGCTGAAGGCGCTCACGCAGACGGCGCGCGTGCTGGAGGCGCTGCGCACCACGGTCGTGCCCGAGGACGAGCTGCGCACCATCCAGTCGGTGGTGGAGGCGGAGTCCGTCTACCGCAAGGAGACGGTGCAGGGCACCGCGCGCAACCTGGGCTCTTACCAGACGTCTCCGGGCGGCCTGGAGTCGGAGGCCCGCTACCTGGAGAACATCCGCAACCTGAAGCCGGAGGACCTGCGCCGCGTGGCCCAGAAGTACCTGCGGCTGGAGCACGCCGTCGTCACCGCGCTGGTGCCTCCCGCCGCGGAGCTGACGGAGGCGCTCGTGCACGCCGCGCTGGATGAAGCGGCGAAGAGCCCCGGCGTCACGCCCCCGGAGCGCGCCGCGAAGCAGCCTCCCCCGGAGGCCCCGCCGCGTCCGGCCCGGAGCGCCATCGCGTCCGCGCGTTCGGAGGTGGTGCAGGAGAAGCTGCCCTCCGGCGCCACGCTCATCATCCGCGTGGAGCCGCACGTGCCGCTGTTCTCCATGCGCGCGGCGTTCATCGGCGGCGTGCGCTACGAGACGCCCGAGGACAACGGCATCACCACGCTGCTCAGCCGCGCCCTCACCAAGGGCACCACGACGCTCAGCGCGGATGACATCTCCCACCTGACGGACCTGTACGCGGGCAACCTCACCGGCCAGGGCGGCCGCAACTCCGTGAGCGTGAAGGCGGACTTCCTGTCGCGCTACTTCGAGCAGGGCTTCCGGCTGTTCGCGGACGTGCTCGTGAACCCCGCCTTCCGCGAGGAGGAGGTGGCGCGGGAGCGCGCGCTGCTGCTGCAGGACATCCTCACCCGCGAGGACAAGCCGTCGGGCCTGGCGTTCGAGCTGTTCTCGCGCACGCTCTACCAGGAGCACCCGTACCGTCTGTCCATGCTGGGCGAGAAGGCGTCCGTGGAGGCGCTGGGGCCCGAGCAGCTGCGCGCGTACCACCGGTCGTACATGGACCCGTCGCAGATGACGCTCAGCGTGGTGGGCGACGTGGACGTGGAGCAGGTGCGGGCGCTGGCGAACGAGTACTTCGGTAGGTCGCGCGGCGGCGCGCTGGCCCCGAAGCAGGTGCGGCCGGAAGCGCCTCCGTCCGCTCCGCGCACGGAGAAGAAGGTGCTCGCGCGCGCGCAGACGCACCTGGTGATGGGCTTCCAGGCGGCGCGGCTGGGCGACCCGTGGCGGGTGGTGCTGGACGTGCTGTCCACGGTGCTGTCCGGCCAGGGCGGGCGGCTCTTCATCGAGCTGCGCGACAAGCGCTCCATGGCCTACAGCGTGAGCAGCTTCTCCATGGACGGGTTGGACCCCGGCTACTTCGCCGTCTACATGGGCACGAGCCCGGAGAAGGTGGAGGCGGCGGTGGAGGGCATGCGCCGCGAATTGCAGCGGATCCGCGACGAGCCGATTCCGGCCGCGGAGCTGGAGCGCGCCAAGCAGCACATCATCGGGGCGTATGAAATCGACCTGCAGCGAAACAGCGCCCGCGCGACGCTGCTGGCGCTGGACACCTGCTACGGCATCGGGCTGGACAACTTCCTGCACTACTCCGAGCACGTGGCGAAGGTGACGGCGGAGGACGTGCAGGAGGTGGCCCGCCGGGTCATCGACTTCGACCGCATGGCCATGTCCGTCGTCGGTCCGTAGGTACCCCATCGCGAGCGTGGAAGCGTCACGACGACGGCGCTTCCACGCCGCACCGGGTGCGGTAGAAGGGGCGCCATGTCCCAGACCTACCTGTCACTCACCGTGGATATCGCGGAGGAGGCCTCCGAAATCCTCCAGGACCTGCTCCATGAGGCCGGCGCCCTGGGCCTGGAGGTCCGCGACACGGAGACGCCCACCATGCCGGGCGTGCGCGCCCCCGTGAAGGGCGAGTCCATCGTCGTCGCCTACTTCGAGGACCGCGAGAGCGCGGAGGATGCCCGCGACGCGGTGGCGGAGAGCCACCCCACCGCGCGCCTGTCCCTGGACGAGCAGCCCCAGCAGGACTGGAGCAACGAGTGGAAGTCGCTCATCAAGTCCGTGCAGGTGGGCCGCCTGTGGGTGGGCCCGCCCTGGGACGTGGTGAACGCGCCGGCGGACAAGGTGAAGCTCGTCATCGAGCCGAAGATGGCCTTCGGCACGGGAGACCACCCCACCACGTCGCTGTGCCTGGCGGCGGTGGATGACTTCATGTCCACGCACCCGGGCGCGAGCGTGCTGGACGTGGGCACCGGCACGGGCGTGCTCGCCATCGCGGCGAAGAAGCTGGGCGCGGGCCACGTGGTGGGCACCGACAACGACCCCACCTCCGTGGAGCTGGCCCAGGAGAACTGCACCGACAACCAGACGCCCGACCTGGACATCTCCGGGCGCGAGCTGACGGAGGTGTCCGGCACCTTCGACCTGGTGCTCGCGAACATCCTGGCCAACACGCTCATCGAGCTGGCGCCCCTCATCGTGCCCAAGGCGAAGGACCGGCTGGTGCTGGCCGGCGTGCTCGCGCATCAGCGCGCGGACGTGGAGGCCGCGTACCGCAACCTGGGGTGCACCGTGCTGGAGGGCGCGCAGCAGGGCGAGTGGGTGCGCATCGACTTGAAGCGCTAGAAACAAGAGGGGGTCGGGCAGCGAAACCTGGTTCGCTTACCCGACCCCATCTGGACTCGCGAGGCTTTCCCCCTTGGCGTCAGGACCTCGCGAGTCCCGCCGTGTGACTGGCAGGCATTGCAGTCCGCGTGCCTGCCGCTGAGGCCTCGGAGTCCCAAGGGACACGGGCGCGGCTGTAGCGGGGCAGGTTACGGGGAGCGCGGCGCGTGTGACCTTCCGCGCTACAGCGGGCCTCAGGTGAACGCGAGTGTTCCGGCCGCGCGCAGGGAGCCCACGACTTCGTTCCGGGTATTGAGGATGCGCGGCTCCGCGTGGTGCTCCAGGCCCGTCATGGGCAGGGACAGGCCCTGCTGCTCCGCGATGAGGCGCAGGACCGCGAGGAGCGCGGGCGCGGCGCAGCGGGCATCGCCATCCTCCACCTTGACGGCCACGCCCAGGCGGGCCTTGGGCAGCGCGGCGCAGTAGACGCCCTCCGCGCCAATCTTCACCACGGCCTCACCCTGGAAGGCCGTCATCAGGTCCGTGCACGCGCGGCCCTTGCCCGCGACCAGCTCCGGGTGCGCGAGCATGGCCTCCCGCAGGCGGCGGGCGGCGGGCGCTTCCGAGACGCCGAAGCGGGCCCACGCGGTGGCCATGGCGCTGAGCGGCAGGCCGAAGCAGACGGCGAGGCAGCCATCCACGGCCTTCACCAGCGCGTCGCTCGGCAGGCCCGTCCACTTGGCGATTTCGTCCTGGATGCGCTCCTGCACCGGGTGTCCTTCGCTGGCGTAGCCTTGGACGTCCCAGCCGTGGTGCCGCGCCAGCGCGAGCATCCCCGCGTGCTTGCCGGAGCAGTTGTTCCACCGGGGCGTGAGCACGATGCCCGCCTTGAGGGCCTCCTCCGCGACCGCGGGCGACAGCGACGGGTGCGGGCCGCACGCGAGGTGGCGCTCCTCGCAGCCTGAGGCGCTCAGCATCCGCATGGCGAGGGCGCGGTGCACGGGCTCGCTGGAGTGGGACGCGCAGGAGAGCGCCAGCTCGCGCGGGCCGAAGCCGTAGCGATCCGCCGCGCCATCCTGGACCATGGGCAACGACTGGAAGGGCTTCGCCGCCGAGCGCCAGAAGGTGACGCGCTCCGGGTCGCCCGCGTACGCGACGCGCGTGCCCTCCGCGCTCACCACCGCGACGGACACGGTGTGGAGGGATTCGACGAAGCCGGAGCGGGTGGACTCGATGACGAGGGTGGCCATGGGCGTGGGGCGCGCCATAGCAGGAACGGGACACGGCCGGGCGCTCGCGGGTTGCGGAAAGACGAACCCTGGACGCATGGAGGGCTATCCTCCGGGCGCCCTCCCCTTCAAGGAAGCCGCCGTGGTCCGCCTCTTCGTTCCCCTGCCCGCCCCCGCCCCCGCCGACGTGACGCTCACGGGCGAGCGCCGCCACTACCTCGTCCACGTGCTGCGGCTGGAGGACGGCGACGCGCTGGAGGTGTTCGACGGCAAGGGCCGCGCCTTCGAGGCGCGCGTCACCGGCTTGGACGCGGAGTCCGTGCGGCTGGTGCTGGGGGCCGTGCGGGTGACTCCGCCCGCGCGCGAGATGAGCATCCTCCAGGGACTGCCCAAGGGGGACAAGATGGAGCTGGTGCTGCAGAAGGGCACGGAGCTGGGCGCCACCGCGTTCCATCCGGTGGCCACCGCGCGCAGCGTGGTGAAGCTGGAGCCGAAGCGCGCCGAGGAGCGCACCCAGCGGTGGGCGAAGATTGTCGAGGAGGCCGCGCGCCAGTGCCGGCGCGATGATGTGCCGGTGGTGCATCCGCCCCGTCCGCTGCTGGACGCGGCGCGTGCCCTGACGCCGGGCACGCTGCTGCTGGTGCTGGACGAAGAGGAGTCCGCTGTGCCGCTGGGCGAGGCGTTCCGGAGCGTGGCCGCGGGGACGCCAGTGGCGCTGGTGATTGGCCCCGAGGGCGGGCTCGCGCGCGAGGAGGTGGAGGGCCTGCGGGGGCTGGGCGCGCGACCGGTGACGCTGGGCTCGCGCATCCTGCGCACGGAGACGGCGGCGCTCGCGGCGCTCGCGGTGATGCAGCATCTGGACGGGTCGCTCGGTTAGCAGTCGAGCAGACAGTCCCTCCCTGCATCCCAGGTCACGGATTCGTGTGGTGATTCCTACGTTTCTGCCATTCGGGACCTCGCGGGTCCCTCACACGGGAGAGACTCTCATGGGGATCATCGCATTCATCATCATCGGCCTCATCGCGGGACTCATCGCCCGGGCCATCCTGCCGGGCAAGCAGAGCATGGGGCTGGTGGCCACGACGCTGCTGGGCATGGTGGGTTCGCTGGTGGGTGGTCTCATCGGCTCTCTCTTCGAGCGCAACGGCCGGCTGTTCGACCTGCATGCCTCCGGCATCATCATGTCGGTCGTGGGAGCGATCATCGTGCTTCTCCTGGTGGGAGCAGCGGGACGGCGCCGCGTCCACGCCTAGCGTGAGGCGCCCATACGCACCGTCCTCCGGGGCGGGTTGCATGGCGCTGACGAGCCCCTGACGGTTCCTCGGGCGAGGGACCGGTGGGGGCTTGTCCTTTTCTTGCTACAGGCCTGAATGCGGCCTTTCATGGCGACGGTTGTCCGCGTCGCTGGGAGGATCCGTTGTCCAAGTGCCTGAAGTGCGGCGCCTCGCTGCCGCCGGTCGGAGATTGCCCCGCTTGCGCCGCCAATGGCGCGCGCCCACCCGCGGTGGCCCCCCTCCCGAGCCTGCTCGACCGCGACATCCACATTGATCGCCGCAAGGCCGGGGACCGCATGGCCCAGGACGCCGGCGGCGGCGACCCCATCACGCTGAACAGCGAACCGCTGGAGCCGGAGACGCTGCGCGGTACGCCGGCCTTCGCGCTGGAGGCGCCTCGCGGCCCTGTCACCCCGCCGGGCATGACGCCGTCGGTTCGTCCGGGAATGGCGCCGGTGCCGTCCGCCGCGCCGCGCGCAGCAGCGCCCCGCCCGCCCGCGCAGGCTCCGGCCGCCGCGCCTCGCGCCGCCGTGCCTCCGATGGATGGGCCCGTGCGTGCGCCCCATCCGGCTCCCGCGGCTCGCCCCGCGCCGGCCCCTGCGTCCCCCGCGGATGCGACGATTCGCGCGGCGGCTCCGACCGCGCGTCCTGCTTCGCCCCAGGCGGATGCGACGATTCGCGCGGCAGCTCCGGCTGCGCGCCCTGCAGCGCCCCAGGCGGATGCGTCCCCCGCGGATGCGACGATTCGCGCGGCGGCTCCGGCTGCGCGCCCTGCAGCGCCCCAGGCGGATGCGTCCCCCGCGGATGCGACGATTCGCGCGGCGGCTCCGGCTGCGCGTCCTGCCCAGGCCGATCGCGTCCCCGCGCAGCACGCGGAGGGTCAGGCGGTCCGGGCTCCCGCGCAGCAGGCGCCTCGGGCGGCGGCGCCCATGCCTCCTCGCGCCACGCCTCCCGTTGGGAACGCGCCCGCTGGCGCCGTGCAGCCTCCGCGTCCCGCCGCGCCGCCTCCGGGCGTGGCGCCGATGGCCGCCGTGCCTCCGCGCGCCGCGCCCACCGCGGCCCTGTCGGAGCCGGGCTTCCAGAATCCTGGCGTCGCCGTGCCTCGCGCCGCGCAGCCTCCGGTGCCCTCCACGGAGCCCCGCCCGGGCTCCGCGCTCACGCCGGCCTACGGCACGGAGCCGCACGTTTCGCGCCCCCAGGCCGCCTCCGCCCAGCCACGTAGCAACGCGCAGGGTTCTCCCGGCCTGCCCCTCATGGACGCGCCCGCGCAGGCCCAGGCCTCCGGTCTGCCGCACATGGATTCGGCCTCGCAGGCCCAGGCCTCCGCCCGGATGGGTGGCGCGCAGGCCCAGGCTTCGTCCGGTTTCCCCCGCCGGGAGCCCGCCTCCGGACCGTCGGCCGCCGAGCACTGGGATGCACCGCAGGCCACTTCCGGCCTGCCCTTGATGGATGCTCCCGCGCAGGCCTCCGGTCCGTCTCGCCGGGACGCCGCTCCGGGCCTTCCCGTCATGGAGGACCCGGCCATCCTGCCTCCGCTGGAGACGCCGGCCTACGCGACGTCCCCGGCGCCCGCTCCGGGAGTGTCCCTCATGG
>NZ_RAWQ01000312.1:0-8014 GCF_003668965.1 Corallococcus sp. AB030 | reverse complement strand
GGCGGGCAGGGAGGCGCAGCCCACCGCGAGCAGCAGTCCCGCCAGTCGCAGCCAACTCCAGCGGCCATTCACCAGTCGCTCCGTGACGCTGACATCCCCCTCTCTCTCGGCCAGGGCCTGGGCCAACTCCTCGCGACGGGCTCGTTCCCGGGCACGCTCCAGGACGAACTCGAGAGAGGGGGGTCTTTCTATTGTCATGTTCGAAGCCATCATTGTCATGTTCGAAGCCATCGTGGAGCGCTTCCTTGCCCAGAGTCCACAGGCCTTCGCTGCACGCGATGCTTTCCTGCGGGTGCGGGAGCATGCCCGCAATCCCTCTCCAATCACCAAGGGCGCCTGTGTTTCATCTGTTGCTTGAGTTCCAGGCTCCAAACTGTCACAGGGAGGCGTTTCACTCCCAGGGCGGGTCCCCCCGCCCTCCTTGAGAAGGTGGACGCGATGATGCGTGGAACGGCAGTGCGAAGCGCGGTGCTGGGCATGTCCGCGGTGGGCCTGATGGGCGCCTGTGGCGGCCAGCCGGAGCAGACCCCGGCCCCCGAGGGCGGCGACACGGTGACGACGGCGACGCAGCAGCTGGTGCCGGCTCCGCCCGCTCCGTTCGACAGCTACCTGTACATCGCGGGCACGCTGCCCGTGGGCGGCGCGGTGACGTCGAACACCGGCACGTCCGCGAACTACGAGGGCTTCAAGCTCAACGTCGCGGCGAACACGCAGGTGGCGCTGGAGGTCACCCACCTGGGCACCGGCATGGGCGTGGACACCGGCCTGTACGTGTACGGTCCCAAGACGCAGTACGGCTACGGCTTCATGCCGCTCTACGGGGACGACGACTCCGGCTACGGCGAGCTGAGCAAGATTCCGCTCGCGACCTTCAACCAGGCGGGCGAGTACCTGGTGGTGGTGGGCTGGAGCAACGGCCTGGCCAAGCAGTACCGCCTCCAGGCCTCCTGCGTGGGCGGCGCGTGCGTGGCGAACCCCTCTCCGGCGCCGGCCAATGCCCCGGTGACGCTGGCGGCGTTCCCGCTCGACGGGACCCTCAACGCGGTGCTCGGCGGGGCCAACGCGTACCGCGAGGACATGTACTCCTTCCTGGACCGGTATGACTTCGCGTGGCCGTACTCGACGCACGCCTCGCTGGACGCGGCGGCGGCGGCGGTGCTCGCGCGCAGCGAGTACAAGGGCTACCGCAACGACCCGAACCCGGGCACGTACACCTACGCGGCGTTCCTGCCGCGGATGTACCTGCAGTTCCAGCCGCTGCACCAGGCCATCCTGGACACCTACGGCGAGAGCGCCGCGAACGCGCAGGTGAAGAGCTACTTCCGCGAGTTCAGCACCGGCCCCAACGGCGACAACTGGCGCACGCTCAACATCATCCTGCTGCCCGAGTCCCGCCACGTCATCGTGTACGAGCAGACCGCCCACGAAATCTGACGCGCGACGAGCAGCCCCGAAAACACCACCGCCCTCCTCTTCGCGTACCGGAAGGGGAGGGCGGTCTGTTTTTCAGCGCTGCACTGCCAGGTCAGCTCACGGCGCGTGCGCCGGGGCGGGCTCGTGCGAAGTGGGCGTCTCCTCCTCACCGCTGGACCGCTTCGCGTCCCCACGCACCTTCTGCATGAGGATGTAGAGGCCCGGGATGAAGATGAGGTTGACGATGGTGGACACCAGCATGCCGCCGAACACCGCGGTGCCCAGCGAGTTGCGCGCCGCCGCGCCCGCGCCGGACGCCGTCATCAGCGGCACCACGCCCAGGAGGAACGCGATGGACGTCATGAGGATGGGGCGCAGGCGGACTTCCGCCGCCGTCACCACCGCCTCCAGCGCGCTCTTGCCCTGCTCGCGCAGCTGCTCCGCGAACTCCACGATGAGGATGGCGTTCTTGGACGCGAGGCCCACGAGCATCACCAGACCCACCTGGCAGAACACGTCGTTCGCGTAGCCGCGCGCCACCTGCAATCCCAGCGCGCCCATGATGGCCAGCGGCACGGACAGGATGATGACGAACGGGAGGCTGAAGGACTCGTACTGCGCCGCCAGCACCAGGAACACGAAGAGGATGCCCAGGCCGAAGATGATCATCGTCTGCCCGCCGGACTCCTTCTGCTCCAGGCTGATGCCCGTCCACTCGGAGGACATGCCCTGGGGCAGCGCCGCCTGGGCCACCTGCTCCATGGCCTCCAGCGCCTGGCCGGACGACACGCCGGGCGCGCCCTGGCCGTTGATCTCCACGGAGCGGAACAGGTTGTAGTGCTTGATGACCTGCGCGGAGACGATGGGCGTCACCTTCACCAGCGACTCCAGCGGAATCATGTCGCCCGCGTCCGTGCGTGCGTAGAAGGAGCCGATGTCCTGGGGGCTGTCGCGGAACTGCTGCTCGGCCTGGACGTACACGCGGTAGGTGCGGCTGGCGTAGTTGAAGTCGTTGACGTACTGGCTGCCCATGTAGAGCTGCATCACGCCGAAGATCTGCTCAATGGGCACGCCCAGCGCCTTGGCCTTCTGGCGGTCCACCTCCACGTCCAGGATGGGCGTGTTGGCGTTGAAGGGGGTGAAGACGCCGCGCAGGCGGCCCTCCTCGTTGCCCTTCTGCACCATCTCTTGCGTGGCGTTGGCCAGGTCTTCCAGCGAGTGGTTGCCGGCGACGTCCTCCACGATGAACTGGAAGCCGCCCACGCTGCCCACGCCGCGGATGGCGGGGGGCTGGAAGGGGATGACGCGCGCGCTGCCAATCTTGCCCAGCGGCCCGCGCAGCCGCTCCACCAGCGCGGCCACGGACTGGTCCTTGCCCGTGCGCTCCTCCCACGGCTTCAAGGCCGTGAAGACGGTGGCGTAGTTGGAGCCGTTGCCGCTGGGGGAGAAGCCACCGATGGCGAACATCACGCTCACCTCCGGCTGGGCCTTGAGCACCGCCTCCACCTCCTGGAGCACCTTCTCCGTCTGGCTGAGGGCCATGCCCTCCGGCCCCTGCACGGAGATGATGACGTAGCCCTGGTCCTCATCCGGGATGAAGCCCGTGGGCGCGGAGCGGAACAGCATCACCGTCAGGCCGATGCAGGCGAGGAACGCCACCAGCACGATGACCGGGTGCACCAGCAGCTTGCGCAGCCCCTTGCCGTACATGTCGCGCGTCCAGTCCAGCACCTGGTCCACCTTGCGGAAGAACACCCACTTGGGGCCGTGGTGGTGCTTGAGCAGCCGCGCGGACAGGGCGGGCGTGAGCGTCAGCGCGCAGAAGGTGGACAGGGCCACCGACGCGGCGATGGTGAGCGCGAACTGCCGGTAGATGGAGCCCGTGGTGCCCGGGAAGAGGGCCACCGGGATGAACACCGCCACCAGCACCACGGAGATGGCCACCACCGCGCCAGCCACCTCCTTCATGCCTTCGCGCGCCGCCTGGAACGGGCTGAGCCCGCGCTCCGCCATCAGGCGCTCGATGTTCTCGATGACCACGATGGCGTCGTCCACCACGAGACCCGTGGCCAATGTGAGGCCGAAGAGGGTCAGCGTGTTGATGGAGAAGCCCATCAGGTAGACGAACGCGAACGTGCCGACGAGTGACACCGGCAGGGTGAGCGCGGTGATGAGAACGCTGCGCCACCCGTGCAGGAACAGGAAGATGACCAGGATGACGAGCGCGATGGCTTCAATGAGGGTGTGGATCACCTCGTTGACGGAGGCGCGCACCGCGAGCGTGGTGTCCGTGCCCACGCGGTACTCCAGGCCCGGCGGGAAGGACTGCGACAGGCGGTCCAGCTCCTTGATGACGCCGTCGCGCACGTCCAGCGCGTTGGCGGTGGGCAGCTGGAAGATGGCCAGGCCCACGCCGGTGCGGCCGTTGAAGCGCAGGAGGGTGCTGTAGTTCTCCGCGCCCAGCTCCACGCGGCCCACGTCCTTCACCGTGACGGCGCGGCCGTCGTTGTTGCGCATGAGCACGATGTCGCCGAACTCCTCCGGCTCCACCAGGCGGCCCCGGGCGCGCACGGCAATCTGGTACGGCTGCTCGTCGCTGGACGGCGGCTGGCCCACCTGGCCCGCGGCCACCTGGAGGTTCTGCTCCTGGAGCGCGCGCACCACGTCCTGCGGCGTCATGTTCCGGCGCGCCAGCTCGGACGGATCCAACCACAGGCGCATGGAGAACTTGCGCTCACCGAAGATGCGCACCTCGCCCACGCCGCGGACGCGCTTGATGGCGTCCTTGAGGTTCACGTCCGCGTAGTTGGAGAGGAACTTCGCGTCGTAGCGGTTGTCCGGGGAGGACAGGCCCACCGTCAGCAGCATCTGGCTGGAGGCCTTGTTCACCACGATGCCCGTCTGGTTCACCTGCGCGGGCAGGCGGGCCGCGGCGCGGCTCACGCGGTTCTGCACGTCCACCGCCGCCACCTCGATGTTGCGCGTGGGGGCGAAGGTGACGGTGATGGTGCTGGTGCCGTCGTTGCTGCTGGTGGAGGTGATGTAGCGCATGTCCTCCACGCCGTTGAGCTCCTGCTCCAACGGGATGGTGACTGCGGACTCCACCACCTCGGCGCTGGCGCCGACGTAGGTGCTGGTGACGGTGACTTGCGGCGGCGCCAGGTCCGGGTACTGCGCGATGGGCAGCGTCGGGATGGCGATGACGCCCACCAGCGTCAGGATGATGGAGCAGACGATGGCGAAGACAGGCCTGCGGATGAAGAAGTCGACGAACACGGTGTGGCGCCTCTCTTGAATTCGCCTGCTAGCGGCTGCCGCCGGTGGTGCCGCCGCCACCGGACGCGGAGCGGGGCAGCTGGGCGTTGGTGGGGACCTCGTCGGCCCTCACGGTGCCCGTCGGCTGGGGGGATGCGTCGTTGTTCACGGAGACCTGCTTGGGGATGACGGGCATGCCGTCGCGCAGCATGTTCAGCGACGACACCGCGACGAGGTCGCCCTGCTTCAGGCCGCCCTCCACCACGTAGGACATGTCGCCCAGCTGCCCCAGCGCCACCGGGCGGCGCTCCACCAGCGTCTTGCCGTCCTTCTTCTCCACCACCATGGCGAAGGGCTGGCCGCTCTGGCGCACCACCGCGAGCGCCGGAATCTGGAGCGCGTCCCGCGTGGAGTACACCAGCCGCGCCCGCAAAAGCTCACTGGGGCGCAGGCCCACCGTGTTGCGGAAGGCGGCCTTCACCTCCACCAGCTGCGTGCGAGGGTCCGTCTGCGGCGCCACGTAGAAGACGGTGCTGGAGAGGATGACCCGGCCCTGCTGATCCAACAGCTCCAGCTGCGTGTCCGGCTTGAGCGACCGCGCGCGGAACGACGGCACCGACACGCTGACCTCCAGCGCGTCCGCCTGGGCCACCGTCGTGAGCGTCGTGGTGGCGCTCACGAAGTCACCCACGCGCACCAGCACGTCGCCCATGGTGCCCGCGAACGGCGCGCGCACCACGTGGAACTGCAGCTGCACCTGGCGCTGGGCCACGTTCGCGCCCGCCGCGCGCGCCGCGGCCTCCGACGCCTTCACCGCCGCCTGGGCGCGCTCCAACTCCTGCACGCTGGCCAGGCCCTCGCGGTTGAGGGACTCCGTACGCGCCAGGGTGCGCTTCGCCAGCTCCAGCTCCACCGCGGAGGAGCTCTGCTGGGCCTGCGCGCTGTCCAGCGCCGCGGTCTCCTGGCGCGCGTCCACCTCAATCAGCGGCGTGCCGGCCTCCACCTTCTGGCCGGGCTTCACCAGGATCTTCCGGATGTAGCCGTTCACCTGCGGCAGCACCGTCACGCTCTGCCGCGACAGGAGCGAACCCAGGTACTCGCCGGTGTCCCGCACCTCGTGCGGCGCCAGCGCCACCACCTGCACCTCGCGCGGCGGCGGAGCGGCCTTCGCCTCCGGCTTGCCCGAGCACCCGGCCGCGCCAGCCACCAGCGCCGCGCCCAACACCGTCTTCGTCATCAGCGCCTTCAGGGGGCGTACCCTCGTCACCAGTCGCACCGGGCCTCCGTCAGGAACGCGTCCAGGCGGGCCTGGACGAGCTCGAATTCCCTCAAAACCAACGCGAGCTGCGCCTGGCGGAGGGCGGCTCCGCTCTGCACCAGCTCCAAACTGCCACCTCGTCCCACCTCGAAGGCCCGGCGCGTGAGCCGGTCCGTCCGGTCCGCCAGCTCCACGGACTCGGCAGCGGTCTTCAACAGCGCCTCGGCCACTTCCACTCCACGCCGCGCGCGAGAAACCTCCACACCCACGTTGCGGCGGTTGGCCTCCAGCGACTGGGCGGCCTGTTCTTCAATGCCTGCGCGCTCGCGCACGAGCCCTTCGCGCTGACCGCCCTCCCACAGGGGCATGGACAGCACCGCGGACACGTTCCAGGTGCCGAAGCGGCCAAAGCCGGGGTCGGTGGTGAAACCCACCAGCGTGCTGCTCAGTCCCAGGGTGGGCAGGTAACCGGCGGAAGCCTGGCGCCGGCTCTCCCGGGCCGCGTCCACGTTGGCCCGCTGGGCCACCAGGTCCGGCCGGTTGGCCAGGTCCTGCAGGGGGGCGCAGTCCTGGCGCGTCTGCTCCACCAGCCCGCCCAGGTTGAACTCCGGGTTGACGCCCACGCCGTGGTCCTCGCCCAGGGACAGGCCCAGCGACTCACGCGTCCGGCGCAGCTGCTCGTCCCCGGCCACCAGCGCCTGCCGGGCCACCGCCACGTCCTGGCTCACCCGCACCACGTCCAGCTGGGTGCCGGCGCCCAGCTCGAACGAGCGCTGGGTGATGGCCTGGCGCTCCAGCGCCTGACGCAGGCCCACGCGGTTGACCTCCGCGGCGCGCTCGGCGGCCACCGTGGCCACCAGCACCTGCGCCAGCCCCTGGGTGAGGCGGCGCTGCACGTCCTGGAGGCTGGCCACGGACGCGGACTCGGAGGCCTTCGCGGACGACAGGCCCCGCCACGCACCCACATCAATGATGGACTGGGTGAGGGACGCGGACACCGTGCCCAGGGGCGCGCTGGGACCCGCCACCCCGGTGCCGGTGTTGGAGCCGCCCACGAAGCCGCCGCCCGCGGCGGAGGGCACGTCCGGGTGGAGCACATCCACGCCCACGCCCGCGGTGGCCCGCGCGTTGGGCAGCAGAAGGCCCAGGGACTGACGCCACCGGCCCTGCGCGCGCGACACGCCGGCTTCCGCGTTGCGCAGGTCCGTGGAGCGCTGGCGCACCCGGGTGAGGGCGTCATCCCACGTCTTCACCTGCTCCGGCGCGGCCGGGACGGGCGTGAGCATGGGGTCGTCCACCTTCGGCTGGAAGGGGACGGGGGCCGGCGCGGACGCGGCGGCGCTGGCGTCAGGTGTGGGCTGCTGGGGGGCGGGAGACGCGGACGGCGCCTGTTGCGTGGCGGCGAGGAGGAGGACGAGGAGGGCGCTGGAGGTGGCCATACTCTGGAGCGGCGGGTCTTTCCGGCAGGAGCGAGTGGTGGTACCCACCCCGGGTTCCCTGCGCGCGGTCAAGATGTAATTGACAACCGTTGTTGAATGCAATCATCTCTTACGCCCATGACCATCGCTGAGCAAGTGGCATCGACGCGACGCGCAGTGGTCCGACTGCTCACCCAAAAAGTGGGTGAGCAAACGGATCGGCCGCTGATGCAGCTGCTCGTGCTCAAGAACATCGGAATCCACGGCATCCACAGCCAGGCGCAGATCGCGGAGCGGCTGCTCATCGACGCGCCCGCCGTGAGCCGGCTGGTGGACCGGTTGGAGGAGGATGGGCTGGTGGAGCGCCGCGCGGGGGAGAACCGCCGCTGCGTGCGCCTGGAGATCACCGACGCGGGGCGCCGGGAGATCCAGGCCCTGGAGCTCGCCGCGCGGTGGGTGGATGCCCAGGCGCGCGAGTTCCTGGCGCCGCCGGAGGTGGAGGTGCTGTCGTGCCTCCTGGAGAAGCTGCAGACGGGGCTGTGCCAGCTGCTGGGCAACGAGCCCGCGAATCCGCCGCGCAAGGACGACCCGCCCTGCGGGCCGCCCTCCTCCAACAACGACAACGGGTGACGACGGGAGGTGGAGGGCCGGGCGCGATGCCCGTCCCGCC
>NZ_RAWQ01000311.1:0-8021 GCF_003668965.1 Corallococcus sp. AB030 | reverse complement strand
CCGCGAAGTCGTCGAAGCCCACCCCCCCGAAGTCGAAGCCGTCTTCCCGCCGTCCGTCACGCGGTCCCCGGAGCTGAAACACCGTCATGCGTTACGCGAACATCCTGTCCACCGGCCGCTACGTCCCCGAGAAGCTCCTCACCAACGCCGACGTGGAGAAGATCCTCGGCGAGAAGGTGGACGAGTGGCTCCAGCAGAACGTGGGCATCAAGCAGCGCCACGTGATGGCGGACAACCAGGCCACCAGTGACCTGGCCGTGGCCGCCGCGAAGGAGGCGCTGGCCCGCGCGAAGGTGGACCCCAAGGAGCTGGACCTGGTGCTCGTGGCCAGTGACACGCCGGACTACCTGAGCCCCGGCACGTCGTCCGTGGTGCAGGCCAAGCTGGGCGCGGTCAACGCGGGCACCTACGACATCAACGCCGCGTGCGCGGGCTGGGTGACGGCGCTGGACGTGGCGTCGAAGACCATCTCCGCGGACGACAGCTACCAGCGCATCCTGGTGGTGGGCGCCTACGGGATGACCCGGTACGTGAACTGGAAGGACAAGAAGACCTGCACGCTGTTCGCGGACGGCGCGGGCGCGGTGGTGCTGGGCGCGTCCGACAAGCCGGGCTTCCTGGGCGCGAAGCTGCTCGCCAACGGCGAGTACCACGACGCGCTGGGCATCTACACGGGCGGCACGAACCGGCCCGCCACGGCGGAGACGCTGGCGCTGACGGACGGCAAGCCCGCGGTGCAGTTCGTGCGCAAGTTCCCCTCCACGTTCAACACCGAGCGCTGGCCCATCCTGCTGGACACGCTGCTCAAGCGCGCGGACCAGACGCTGGACGACGTGAAGCTGTTCGTCTTCACGCAGCTGAACCTGCGCACCATCGAAGCCACGATGAAGGCGCTCAACCAGCCCATGGAGAAGGCGCACTACACGATGGACAAGTGGGGTTACACGGGCTCCGCCTGCATCCCCATGACGCTGGACGACGCGGTGCTGCAGGGCAAGGTGAAGAAGGGCGACCTGGTCGCCTTCTGCGCCAGTGGCGGTGGCCTCGCCATGGCGTCCGCCCTCTACCGCTGGACGGCTTAGTCCCCCCATACCCCGCCTCATTCAGACAGGAGTTCTTCGCATGTTCATCGGGGACTGGATGGGGCGGGGTGCCCTCTACTGGCCGGACGCGGTGGCCGTGGTGGACGTGGCCCGGAAGGACGCGGGCCGCTTCACCTACCGGCAGATGAACGCGCGCGCCAACGCGCTCGCGGGCTGGCTGCGGGACGTGGCGGGCGTGCAGCGCGGCGACCGCGTGGCCATCGTCGCGCACAACGGCGTGGAGTACCTGGACACGCTGTTCGCGTGCGGGAAGCTGGGCGCCGTCTTCGTGCCGTACAACTGGCGCCTGCACGCGGCGGAGCTCACGGAGGGCGTGCGCGCCATCCGCCCGCGCGTGCTGCTGTTCGGAGACGACTTCAAGGACGCGGTGGCCCAGGTGCGCGAGCACGTGGGGGACGGCCTGCGCCTGGTGTCGCTGGAAGCGCAGGGCCTGCCGGGCGCGGATCCGTACGAGGAGGCCATGGCGTACGCGCCCGCCGCTCCGGTGGCTCCGGTGACGAACGACGCGGTGAGCGAGGAGGACATCCTCTGCCTGCTCTTCACCGGCGGCACCACCGGCCGGTCCAAGGGCGCGAAGATTTCGTACCGCATGGTGGCGTGGAACACGCTCAACACGCTGGTGCATGAAATCCGTCAGGGCGACGTGACGGTGACGCACACGCCGCTGTTCCACACGGGCGGGCTGCTCGTCTACACGCTGCCGCTGCTCACCGCGGGCGGCACCGTGGTGCTGATGCGCCGGTGGGACCCGGACGAGATGCTGGGCCTGGTCGCGAAGGAGAAGGTGACGCTCTTCTTCGCGGTGCCCACGCAGTACCAGCAGTTGATGGACTCGCCGCGCTGGAAGGGGACGGACTTCTCCTCCGTGCGCTTCGTCACCAGCGGTGGGGCGCCCCTGCCGGTGCCGCTGCTCCAGGCGTGGCAGGCGGTGCACCCGGTGCCCTTCAAGCAGGGCTTCGGCATGACGGAGTTCGGCCCGGGCATCTTCAGCATGGGGCCGGAGTTCGCGGTGTCCAAGGCGGGCTCCATTGGCCGGCCCAACTACTTCATCGACGCGAAGCTGGTGGACGAGGCCGGCCACGCGGTGCCCGTGGGCGGGGTGGGGGAGCTGGTGCTGAAGGGGCCCTCCATGTGCTCCGGCTACTTCGAGGACGACGCCGCCACGAAGGAGGCCATCAGCGCGGACGGCTGGTTCCACACCGGGGACCTGGCGCGCGTGGACGCGGATGGCTTCTTCACCATCGCGGGCCGCAAGAAGGACATGTTCATCTCCGGCGGAGAGAACGTGTACCCGCTGGAGCTGGAGTCCGTCCTCTACGAGCACCCCGCCGTGCAGCAGTGCGCGGTGGTGGGCGTGCCGGACGCGAAGTGGGGCGAGGCGGGCCGGGCCTACGTGGTGCTCAAGCCGGGCGCCGAGGCCTCGGCGGACGCGCTGCTCGAGCACCTCAAGGGCCGGGTGGCACGCTTCAAGGTCCCCAAGCGGGTGGAGCTGATGAAGTCCCTGCCGGTGTCCCCGGCCGGCAAGATTCTCAAGCGCGAGCTGCGCGAGGCGGCCATCGCCGCTGACGCGCGGGCCGCTTCGTGACGCACGGATTTTCCTCTCTCAAGCAACGCAACCAGGAGCGCGCACATGGCTGATACATCCAGGAAGGTCGAGATCCGGGACATCCCCACGCAGCGGCTCCGGGTTCGCGCGCGGCTGGTGGGCGAGGACGGCTTTCCCGTCATCTTCGTGCACGGCAACTGTTCCTCGTCCGCGTTCTTCGAGTCGCTGATGAAGACGCTGCCCGAGGGCTTCCGGGGCATCGCGCCGGACATGCGCGGCTACGGGCACACGGAGGCGAAGGCCATCGACGCGACGCGCGGCATGCGCGACTTCGCGGATGACCTGGTGGCGCTGATGGACACGCTGTCGCTGAAGCGCGCGGCGTTCGTGGCGCACTCGGCGGGCGCGGGCATCGTGATGCAGCTGTCCATCGACCACCCGGAGCGCGTGGCCGGCCTGGTGGTGGAGGCGCCGCTGTCTCCCTACGGCTTCGGTGGCACGAAGGACGCGGACGGCACGCCGTGCTGGGCGGACTTCGCGGGCTCCGGTGGCGGCACGGCCAACCCGGACTTCGTGCAGCGGCTGAAGACGAAGGACCGCTCCACGGAGTCGCAGACGTCGCCGCGCAACGTGATGAACGGCTGCTACGTGAAGCCGCCGTTCCGCCACCCGGACGAGGAGATGCTCCTGGACTCCGTGCTGGATACGCACGTGTCGGACGAGCTGTACCCGGGCAACTTCGAGAAGTCGGCGAACTGGCCGGGCGTGGCGCCGGGCACCACGGGCATGAACAACGCCATGGCGCCGGCCTACTACAACACCTCCGCCTTCGCGGCGCTGACGAAGGGGCCGGACGTGCTGTGGATCCGCGGCGCGGACGACGCCATCGTTTCCGACACGTCACTGTTCGACTTCGGCTTCCTGGGCAAACTGGGCGCGGTGCCGGGCTGGCCCGGGGATGAGAAGTACCCGCCGCAGCCCATGGTGTCGCAGATGCGCAAGGTGATGGATCGCTACGCGGCCAACGGTGGCCGCTACCGCGAGGTCGTCCTCCCGGACACGGGCCACAGCCCGCACCTGGAGAAGACGAAGGAGTTCCACGACCTGCTCGTCCCGTTCCTGCAGGAGCACGCCCGCTAGGCGTTCCTGACGTGCGGTAAGGCTCGCGAGGCCCTTCCGGGGAGCCCCTGGGGGGCGTCGTGTGTCCCGTGCGTCCACTCTCAGTCGCAGTCCGCTGTCGCCGCACCCTTCACCCAACCGGAGGTCCGCATGCGAAGCAACTGGAGTTTGTCGCTCACGGCCGCATTGCTGATGGCAGGTTGCGGGGCAGAACCGCCCGCGGAAGCACCCCCGACGCAGGAGTCCGTCGCCACGGCCGAGGCTCCGCTGGACGCGGACCTGGCCCCGTACTTCGACGCCGTCCCCACCTTCACGGGCAACTACCGGGTGGTGGGCACGTACACTCCGCCCACGTGGTCCTGGGGGCAGATTGAGCTGCTGGAAGGCAAGCAGCGCTTCCGCACGGAGTACTACAACCCGCGCACGCTGAAGCTGCGTGACCAGGACACGTTCCAGTCCAGCGACTACCCGCTGAAGACGTACTTCGGTTCGCTGAACCAGCAGCTGGTGAACGCGTTCAACCTCCACTACGGGAACAGCTGTGCCACGACGACCGGGGCCACCTGTCCCACGCCTGGCCCCACCAAGCCGGAGGCGCGCTTCGTCCTGCTGCACAAGGGGCGGGCCACCGCGGCGCGCACCTGTAACGTCAATCTGACGCCGACGCTGCTGGTGCACGGCGCCATCCAGGACGCGAACGTGTGGATGTTCCCCAACGGCAACAACGGTTCGGGCGGCACCTACGGCGGCGCGGCGCAGCTGACGGGCATGGTGCAGGACCTGGAGTCGAAGGGCCGCTGCGTGTACGCGGTGACGTTCGGCTCGTTCCACGGCGACAACTTCAACCACGCCATCCACGTGGCCAACGCCGTGCAGCGCGTGAAGGCGCTGCACCCGGGCGTGGCGCGGGTGGACGTGGTGGCGTGGAGCAAGGGCGTGCTGGCGGTGGACCCCTGGCTGGAGAACGCGGCCACGTGGGGCGGCTTCAGCACGACGCGCTTCTTCGAGCGTCTGGCGAAGGAGCAGGCGTCGCAGGTGCCGGCGTATGACGACTCGGTGCGCGTGTACGTGCCGCTGTCCGGCCCGCACAAGGGCATCGACCTGAACTTCCGCCACCCCATCCACACGCTGACCATCGCGAGCACGGCCTCCAACGCGCCGGTGGGCCGTGGCCCGATGCCGTGGACGTACTTCTCCGCGTTCCAGTGCGTGACGTTTGGTTATGACGTGCCCTGGTTCAAGAATCCCTACGCGGAGAGCGTGTGCGCGGGTTCCGGCGGCACGTGGCCGGACTACTTCCGCCGCATCTACCTGTCGAACATCACGGGCCTGTCCAGCACGGGCACGCCGGTGTCCAGCAGCACGCTGCAGACGCTGAACACGAACCAGGGCCTGTCCGCGTCGTCGTTCAAGTTCGACGACTACAACATGAGCCTCTTTGGCGCGGTGAATGACAGCGGCAAGTACGTGACGGCGTACCCGGGCCAGCTGCAGGCGGCGTATGACCTGCGTGGCACGTACCCGATTCCGGACCGCAGCGCGTCCGCGTGGGACAACATCGATCCGGACGAGAACCGCTACTTCCCCTGGCTGGACACGAAGCTCATCTACAACCCGCTGAACCCCTGGATTGCCGCGGGCTACATGCAGTCGAGCGACCACCGCGTGTGCCGCACGACGGCGTTCGACCCGGCGGGCTCGCCGTGCTTCGCCTTCCACGCGTACAACACGAACCAGAACCGTGAGGCGTACGACTCGCTGATGTACGGCAAGTACCGCATCATGGACGGCCTGGGCATGGCGGCGGCCATGGAGATGGGCGGCAAGTTCATCACGCGCCTGGCGGAGCACGGCGTGGATTCGCGCCTGCCGTCGCTCTACGTGCTGTACGGCACGACGGGCGGGGCGACCCCGTTCGAGACGGACGGCATGACGTCCACCACGTCCACGCTGCGCAGCGACGGCGTGCTCTTCGAGGCGAGCATCGCGGCGATGACCCAGCTCACCCAGGGTTGGACGGCCGCGAAGAAGACCGCCGACGCGAAGCAGGAGGGCATGGCCTATGACCACCTGAGCATGGGCATCACCCCGGCGGTGTGGAACAAGATCTCCACGCACTTCGTTTCGCGGGATTGATGACGTGACGTGAGGAGCACGGGCGCGTTCCGCGCGCCCGTGCCTCGCGGATCAGGGGCGCGGTGGGGCGGGGATGCCCAGCAGCGTGCCCATGTCCCGGACGAGCTTGTCGAAGGAGTCCGCTCGACGGGCGGCTTCGAGGTCGAAGACGCTGGTCAGGGCGGGTTGGTCGAGCGTTTCGCTGTAGGCCTGGGGCATGTGGCTACCGAGCCAGCCCTTCGCGTCGCGGATGCGCTCGGGTTCGGATGGAGCTCGCAGGTCGGAACGGAGCCCGCGCTGACCGCGCAGGGACTCCGCTGCTGCGAGGAACCACGCTTCATATTCACACTGCGCGACGACCACGGAGATGGTCCGGTTGGAGCGTTGTGACCGTGCCCAGGTCAGAAGCCGTGGCCCGAGCACGCACGGCAGGTCCTTGTCGGCATCCAGCAGGACGAGGATGAGGCCATCGTCGCCCACCTTCCGGGCCGTCAGTTCGATGGCCCGGCGCAGTTCGTCTTCCTTGACGAGCTGGCCTCGTGGAATGCGGTGGGGAAGGAGGACCTCCGGGTGGACCGTGGGCGCTATCCACTGCGTCAGGCGCCTGACGAGGATGGGGGCGGCGACGACTTCGCCATGGCCCTCGACGATGAGCCCAATCTTCATTCGGTGCCGTGCTCCCAGAGCTTGAGCTGATCCGCCTGGGGAACCGCTTGTCTGTCTGGAGACAGTTGGTTGGCCTTCAGCAGCTCGCCCGCAGTGTAGAGGCGGTCCTTGAGCGCGGACCGGGTCTCCGCATCCACGGGTGCGATGATGCTGCGGCCGTGGTCTGACACCACCGAGAGAATCTCGTCTGCTTGGATGCTGGGATCATCCAGCAGCTCCGGGCTGTGACTGGTGACGATGATTTGCGAATCTTGGGATGCATCGCGAAGTGCATCGCGCAGCACGCCCGCCGCCGCAGGGTGGAGCGCAATCTCGGGCTCCTCAATGCCCACAAGCCGGAGCCGCGGTTCGGCCCGCGTCTGAAACAATGCGACCAGGATTCCCAGTGCGCGGAGCGTGCCGTCCGACATCGCTGTAGGGGGAAAGCTCGCGCAGGAAGCCAAGCCTGCGACCCATTGGTTGAACTCCAATGTTTCCATGTGACCGATGCGGAGTGCGCTGACCCCATCCAGGTTCGGCACAATGGCCTTCAGATACTCTTCGATGCGCTGCTTGACGGGGACCTCCTGCTTCTCCAACCGCTCCAGAACGCTGGGTAGGTTGGACCCATCTCGCGCAAGGCGCTCTCCACTGCCAGGAGGCTGAAGAGCCCTGAGCTGATCAGGATGGAGATTGTAGAAGCCCATGTTCGAAAGCGCATCGAAAGCGGCTCGGAACTCGGGTAGTCCCGCAGCATTGACTAGGTAGAGACGATCTTTCGAGGCTGGTGGTGCGACTTGTGAGGGGCTGTCGATAAGGACGCCCTCGCGGACACGAAACCGCGCATCCCCTATGGCGCAGTTTTCCTCGAGGACGACGTAGTCGCCGTAATCATCAAGTTCGCCAATGCAAAGTGAGTAGCTGCCGAGAGTCTGAGGAGACATCTGGAAGTCAATGCGGATTCCGAAGCGACTGAGGGGAGGGCTGCCGCGATACGTAAGTTCATTGATGCCTCCTCTATCGCGAAGCGCGTGTTCCAATGAACTCCGCAGGGCGTCAGTGACGAACCGGAGCGCATCCATGAAGTTGCTTTTGCCCGAACCGTTCGGGCCCACTAGAAACGTTAGGGGACCGAGGGTGACGTCACACGCGCGAATGCTTCGGTAGTCACTCAGCATGACCCGAGTAATGAACGGGGGGCGCCCTCCAGGATGATTAGGGGTCGACCCTGCATTCTCGGCGGAAGGCATCTTGCGTTCTCCTGCACCAGTTAGTGCGCGCTGCGCACTTAATTGTGCCAGTAGGCCCATGATGCGGCAGGACGCAACATCCGCATCCTGAATCCAACAAATCCGGGGGCTTCGCTCTAGGGGGTGTCCCTAATTATCTGAAGAAAGGTGCTGGAGGCCGAGCGGCCGCCAGCCCCGTGGGCAGGGTTGAGCTTGCAGGGAAAGGAAGAGCTGAGCACCCCTGGTGAGTGCACCGACATGAGC
>NZ_RAWQ01000310.1:0-8023 GCF_003668965.1 Corallococcus sp. AB030 | reverse complement strand
GCCCTCTCTGGCAAGCAACTCGACGCCATCGCGCATGAACTCAACGGGCGCCCGCGTCAAACACTTGCATGGCGAACGCCTGCCGAAGTATTCGCGTCAGCTGTTGCGACGACCGATTGAGAGCGCCGGATAAACCCACGACATGCTTGATAACTGGACCCCCGTTCCGAATAGCTCAACTTGGTTTGCGGACAAGTAGCAGCCGTGAAAGCCACTGCCTTAGCTTTCCCATGGGGGGCAGAGCCAATGCTGACGGTCGGGCAGTGTCCGCTGGCACGACTTCTTCGGTTCTTTCGGATGTCCCGTAGTAGCGGGCCTTTGCTTTCTTATCCCGTCGGCGTTCCGCCTCGATCCGCTTGTCCGACCAGGGGCGAGCCTCAATCACCCATCCTCGGTCAATGACATAATGCGAGCGGCATGCGATGTTCCAGTTGCCGATCGATGGCCACAAAGAAATCGTTTGCCCATCATACGTAATTCTCCAATCGGTTGGCGTCAAAGGTGTCACCACTTCCTCGCCACAACCACAGCAGCAAAGATGGGCAACTGTGCCGTACTCAAGCGAAACATAGAGCAATTCCGGCTCTAATTGTTCCGGGATGTACTGCACGAACTGATGCCTGAGACGAGAGTATCGCATCATTTGCAATCCTCGTTCAGTAGCATGTTTCCATCAGTCGTATAGGTGCTGTGGTGCTCGTTTTCCAAGTCGCGGTAGAAACCGCGAATTTTCTTCCACTTGATGATGGCTAGCACTGCATTCAAAGCATTTAGGTCAGCGACTTGGATATTGGATGAGTAGAGGTCATCCGCGCCACCGCCAGAAAAAGAGATGCGACCCTTATGGACATGGTCGCGCTTCTGCGGAGTGCTCGCCGTAACTCGCAGAATCCCTCCCAATGAGCCGTTGACCAGTTCCAAGCCCAGTCCAACATCCACGAACGCGACTCCGAGCGTCTCCAATTTCTCAATGATGGTGCGCTTGGCACCCCCGGAGTCCATGCAGATGAAGGCGAAAGATATTCCTGTCAAAAAATGAACGTTACTGGCATCGAGGCGCACTGCATGTGCAGCAATCCCGCGGTGCATCTTCGAATAGACGGATTTGAAGTAGTCAACCTTCTTGGGTGCATCGCGCAATTCTTCGATAGATGCTGCGCTTGGTGCACGAAATGCATTGTGTTGCAGGAAGGTGTCGTCATCGAACAGACGAATCTCCCGAACCGGCGTCTTGGCAACAAAATCGAGTACATATGAGCCGGTGCCGCCCAAGCCGACAATTGCCACTTTCTCTGACGCGAGACGTTCGGTCAGCGCGCTGATTCCTACGCGGCCCGACGCGGTCTCCATGTAGTTGAAGATGCTGTTATCCTCAATTTCAGGCTCACGAAAGACTCTCGGGCTGACGTCTGGCTTCAAGACCTTCGCCGGACCAGAAATGATGTTCGCGTAGGTGGTCATCTTCTGGTGGTAGTCAGAGTAACCATCGGCCGGCTTGCTGGAGAATGAATGCTTCGCTGTCACCCCATCGCCAAGGGTGAAGTCGCCAGTTTGGTGGCTGATCCCTTGGATTGGCGTCCCGTCCGCTTGGCACGGGAAGCTGCCGTCGAAGTGCACAACGTGCGTATCCGGAGGACAGGTGATGTCTCCCGCGAGAGCCAGACTGGAGATAAGGGACCCAGTCCTCACCTGTCGCTGAGAATCGACGTAGGGCACTTCACGCATTACCAGGCAGTTCCCCCGGATTTGCATGAAGTAGCCCTCGTCGCGCAGTTGCTTCAGGTCGGGGCTATGACTGAACAGTCTTGGTGACATTGAAGATGGTCCCCCGCTCCTTGACTTCGACGACGCCCCCAGCACCAAGTTCGCCAGCGTGTGGCTTGGACACGGCATGGCGGTAGGTCATCGAGAACGCAGCGTTCGGCTCGTGAGTGCCCGGAAAGGCAAGGTGAACAACCTGCTCGAAGGTCACCAACTTGTTGTTCACCACCCGAGGCCGCGCGTTCACGATGATTTCGAACGTCAAAGTAGGTTTCGGCGCAGTGATGAAGTGCTCGATACCCGGAGCCGTGAGGTCGATCAGTTCATGAGGCGCGACGAGTCGGTCTTTACCGCCGCGCACCTCAAGGAAGACCGCCTTATCCTCACCGATTCTCGCCAGAGCGTAGAGCGCAGCACCACTGATGGCCGGCTTACCCCATGAGAGCTGGCTGCCATCCAGCGTCAGCTTGAAGTCGCGATCCGTCTGAAACGCGACGAAGCGCTCGGCACCGCGGGCGCGGAGATCGAACGGCTCGTCGAGTCGGAGGTCCTCGAAGTCACCAGAGGGCAGAATCGCGAAGAGGCTGTAGCCTCCGCGCGGATCCAGTCCCGCGCTGGACATGATCTGGCGTCCCAAGGGAATGGGATCAGCCACGAGCACAGGTCGGAAGGAAAGGTCGCCCTGCGCGACCTGGATCCGGTAGCCGCGAGCGAGTCGCAAGGCCCGGTTTTCCCGCAGTGCTTCGCCCACATCGTCGTACTCCAAAAGTTCGTCGGTCTTCATTGTGATTGCGCCTCACACGCTGGGCCGGGTCACTCCCGGCTCTCGCAGGCTCAATCGACGTGACAAAAAGCGACCGGTAACGTCGGTTAAAATTCTCGTGGGAGGACTCCGTCCGGGGTCGGCCCGCACACAAAGAAGGCCGGGCAGCCCGGACAGCTGCGCGGTGACGAGTCCGCAGGAAAATAACCTTTACGAATCTGCTGTAAAAATTCGACGAGCTTGCCCCGTCGCTTCTCCAGTTCCTTGGGCGACAAATTCAGGGGTCTTGAGGTCTGGTCCGATAGATGGACGAGTTCAACGGCGGCCCCCGGGGAGACCTGCTGAGTGGCGAGAAGAAACGCGGCGGCGCCCACGTCCGTGGTATCTGCGGAGCGGAAATGACCGGTTTGGATGCGACGAAACACTCGGACGCCATCCGGTCGCACGAGCACGTCGTCTGCGTAGACGACGATTTCGTCGTCACCAGCGGCAATGCGTAGAGCAGGTAGTGTCTCCGACATCACCCCCATGCGAACCGAAATGAAGTACCGAAGCATGGCGAGGGCGAGCGCCTTGAAATCGTCGACGTAGCCGTGTCCGGCTAAGCCATGGGCCGCGAACGCGGCGATCAGTTCCCGCTCCAACTCGCTGTCTGCCGGAATCTGTCCATTTGCGATGATGGCTTCGACAACGGTGCGGACTGCTTCGTGCATCTGCATGAAGGCAGTCATTGTTCTGCGCCCGCCTACGTGAAGTACATGAGAATAGAAGAAGCGGCGGGGACAGCGCTCGTACAGTGCAATCTGCCGTGAGCTGAAGCTTAGGCGTCCTCGAATGTCGAGTTTGATCTCTCCTGTCTCGGGCGCCATCACACGGCCCGGAGTGGGACTGACCTGCCGCTGAGACAGGACCCCACCCAGCCGGCCGAGAAAGGATGATAGTGTCCATGTATAGCCATTGGATTTCTTCGTTGGGGCGTACAGAACCAGTCGATCACGGGCACGGGACAAAGCCACGTAGAACAAGCACTCCTGCTCTTCGGCCTGACTATTATCGAAGCTATCATCAGTATTACCTTGCGCACCTTCAACCATGCCCGTTGGTGGGGGGCATGGCGGCGATGGCGGCTTCCGGGGCATGGTGCCCTGATTCAGGCTTGGCACGTGAATGACTGGGAATTCAAGTCCCTTCGCCCCATGAATGGTCATGAGCCGCACGGCATCAAGACCCTGGGCTGCAGCCGGAAGTTGTCTCAGGTCGCGATCGTCTCCAAGACGAACGAGGCGGCGTACGCGATCGAGCAGTCGAACAATAGGTAAGCCAGGGCCAGGCGGTTGCACACGCAGGAAATTCATCAACTGCCAGATAGCAATCCCACGCGTCCGATCTGAGATGGAGGATGAATCGGCGATCCGTGCAGCTATTCGTGTCCGACTGAGCAGTACATGTGCGAGCACTGTCCATGGCGACGAGGTCTGGTCAAAGTCGCAGAGTGTTCTCGCCAGCCCTTCAAGCGATCTTCGCCCCACCTGTGAGAGCTCAGGTATTGCGCCAAGGCTTCGCAACCACGCACCTGGCTCCTTTTTCGCGTCGCGGAGGTGGTCAAATACCGCCGCTACATCGGTAATCGACAGGGAGAATTCTGGCCAGCATGCTACCCGAGTGAGCCCCATCGCCCAAGGATCGGTAAGTAGCGACAGCAGCGAGAGAAGGTCTTTGATCTCCGGCCGTTCAAAGAGACTGCCAAGAAATAGTACAGGTACTCCCAGGCGCTCAAGCCCCTGTGCCATTGATGACAGCATCTCATTGCCAGTGCAGAGCACTGCTTGATTATGATATGCATGGCCCGCTCTGCGCATTTCCTCAATTCCGTCCGCTAGCGCGGCTAGTTGCAGTTCTGAACGTTCGACGGTGCGCAATTCGAGGCGATTCCCGCTTACTCCTCGGTCTGCCTCCAATCTTGCAACTGCGCCACCAGTTTTCATGCCGACAGCGAACGTGGAGAATGCGTTAACTATCTCCTCAGTGGATCGATAATTTTTCTTTAGACGGCCTCGAATACCACCAGTAAAATCTTCCGTGCCGAAGCGCGCCATGTTGAATGACGATGCACCTCTGAAACGATAGATTGACTGCTTCGCATCCCCGACACACCAGAGATTTTCGCCAGTGCCGCACAGTGCAGACAGGAGCCGAACGCTGCTCCGATTTACATCCTGATATTCATCTACCAATATGTGTTTGTACTGCTCTTGTAGGTGTGTGCGGATCGCTGGGCTCCCTTCGAGGAGCCGCGCAGGCATGGCTACTAGATCTCCAAAGTCAATACGGTGCTCTTGCCGCTTGAGGGTCTCATATGCTGCATAGATGCGAGCGACTTCTATTGCCTTTTCAGCCGCTCTTATCGTTTCGTCATCACGAGCATTGAAAAGCATCGCCTCGGCAAGCTGGAGGTAGCGAGTTTCGTCGACCACTTCGTCCTTCGCCCGTGAGATTGCCGCCAGCGCATCAGATATGATTTGAGTTGGGTCGTAGAGGTTGCGGTAGTGCCTCAGGTCGAGTCGCGGGAACTCTCGCTCAAGGAGTTCAACCGCTTCAACACGATCAATCATTCGAGGCTCCTTGGGGAGCCCCAACTCGGCATGAAATCGGTGGATCAAGTCGAGCCCAAAAGAGTGAAACGTCCCGATCCACATCGCAGCCGCCGAATCCTTGTGCTTTTGCGCTATTCGATAGGCCATCTCGTGGGCGGCTTTGTTAGAGAACGTCAGGAGAAGAATTGTTCGGGGATCAATGCCTTCAGTTAGGAGCCTCTCGACTCGACCGGTCAATGTCTGGGTTTTTCCAGTGCCAGGGCCGGCTTCAAGCAGATAGGCAATGCCACGATGGTCGGCTGCGGAGGCCTGCAACGAGTTGAGGGGATGCTCAACTCCTGATGTCATTGCGCCGGGGGAAATCGATGGCAGCAAAAGCGCGTCGAACAGTTGCTGCGCTACCACGTCTAAGGGCGCGCCAAGCCGCTCGGCGATATCTGTAACCTGCAGGTTATCCTCAAGATGAAGCTTCCGCGCCACAGGTCGCGGAAGCAGGAATTCACGCGCAAACAGGTCCATCTGTACTTCGCGTCGCTGTCGGCGACCATAATCAACTACGCGCTCGGCTCCAATCGGCGAAGGTTCCGCCGGGCGCGCAGGGTCGATAGTATTTGCCGGCTCTGCCTCGATGTCGTCGCCAAGCTCTACATGACCTAATTCGTGCGCAATGAGAAACGCTTGCTCAAAGCTCGAGCCGGCGTTTTCGTGCAGTATGAGTCTATCCCTAGGAATGAACGCCGCGCGCCCTCCGTTCAGCAGTGCAGAGCCGACGGCGGTTGGCTCGACATCAAGTCCCCGCCGCCTGGCTTCAGCCACTGCAAACTCATAGGGTTTCCATGGGTCGAGCCCGTTGGCAACAGCCTTTAGATGCAGTGTTGTTGCCGTCTGTCTTCCGAGTTCGACTCTGTCCATCGTCAGTTGTCGTCCGTCATCAAGATAAAGCGCTTCTCGTCGGGAACGCCTGCGTCAATCAGTAGGCGTTCGAAGCTCACGGGGGCATCCATGTGTGGCTTTGCATTCGATTTGTAACTGCGAGCCGGATCCGGTGTCTGTGGCAATGCGAGAATGTCGACAAGGACGCCAAGCGTGACATCTAATGCTGCGGCTAGGCGTGACAAGAAGTGTCGTGGAACCGAGGTGGTCTCCACTTGGCGATCTCTGAAGGCTGTAATGATCTGTCGTGGTACCTCAAGCTTCATTGCGAGGTCACGGACCTTGTCCGGCGACAAGGCGTCGAAAGGGTTCGTAGTAGTCCTCCGAGTGCTTTCCTGGTGGCGGCGCCAAGCGGCATCGATAAGCGCTTCGTCCTCAGGGGATAGTGGCTCTTTGTCCTCGCAGTAGTCGCGGGACAATTCTCGCGACAGGTCGATGAGGTCGTCGGCGAGGTCTGGATAGTCGCGCAGGTATCGTTCGAGTGTTTCACGACCTGGAGTGGGCTCTACTGCAAATGCGTTTAGAACATCGTCGCGAGATGGCCGCGAAGTGTGGGACGTCATGGCTCGTCTCCTTTGGATAGAGCAGAACGTAGGCTGATCATGGCCCTGTCACGATAGTTCCTGATGGTCTTTTCAGACTTTTCCAGTGTGTTGGAAATGGTGACTGCGCCTGCCTGCTTGGAGTCAATTAGGAAGCCTAGCCGAATCATCTCGATGACCCTCCGTTGATTTGTTGGCAAAGCGTCAATCGCCGCATCTAGGAGAGACCGGTACATGGCAGAGGCATTCTCCATGTCGCTGAAGGGGTCAAAGCTACCGGTTGCACACTCAATCTCGATGTCGAACTCGCCTGTCTCCTCGTCGACCTCAAGAACAGTCGAGCGTTGCTCTTCTCTCCAAGCCTGCTTCTGGGCGTCAAGCCGCAGGTTTCTTAGAGCCGAATCAAAGCGTACTTCGTAGAAATCAAGCTTCTCCGTGTATGCCACTCTGTCGATGGCAAGTAGTTCTGAAAATTCGGAGAGAACCTGTTCTCTGATGTTGGTTGCTATAAACGATATGTCCCTTGATCCGACGCGGTCTCTCTTGGGAAGGCATCGCATTATACGCTCCAGCAAGATTCTGTAGAGCTGTCTGTGGGAAGCATCTAACGCGCCATCCCTGCCCGCCCGGACAAAATAGAGCAAGCATTCGCTCGGGACGTAGAAAGGATCCTCTTGATTCGCGACACGAGCCCTGACGACGAGTTCGTCTCGTGGCAGGCTCTCTAATTCGACCAGCTTGGTCTGAATGTGCGGAGTCCTGGTATATGTGTTTCCGTTTGATTTTTTTCTGAGGGGAGTTGCCAATGCCAGCCTCTGACTGGAGTGTGTGAGTTGCGTTTGTGGTGGGCTGTGTTGAGGTTGCTTGTGTGTTTTGGCGGGTTCGTTGTTGTGGCGGCGGGCGTTGGAGTTTGATGAATGCTTCGGTAGAGGGCATATTGGCTGCGCAGTTGATGCACGGAACGCTGGTGCTCACAGAATCCTCTCTCTGGAGTGTGTGGCCGTATCAGGGATGCCGCCTGCTACGTTGGTCCAATATGATCGGCGACAGCGTACCCAATCATCTCCATTGAGATAGTACGTAGGCCCTTCCTATGTACTGAATACCTCTTTGTGGGGAGCGGCGGACTAGGCGCATGGTTGGGAACGAGTGAACCAGTACGCGGAGTGACATCTCTGAAGGCAGTGACGCGTCGTGTTGAGTGCCCGGTCAAGGGGACGGTTCCACATTAGGGCAGATGCCTGAGCCCCTTGCCTTCTTTGATGCGTAATTAGGGGCCGTTGGCAAGTGGCTACGGACCTAATACTACCCGGTCACTTGAATCCAGGTGGCTGCCATGATCTACGGTCGGGATGACACCGGGACAGCTGCGCAAGCTGGACGAGGCGCTGAGCGCCTACCTTGAGGAGATGGTCGCCGGCATGGGGCGG
>NZ_RAWQ01000030.1:0-62833 GCF_003668965.1 Corallococcus sp. AB030 | reverse complement strand
CTCTCCCCCCGTCCTACCTGCCCCTCCCTGGTGGGCCGAGCGCGCCGAGGCCCTCCTGGCCCCAGGAGATTCGCGGACGTTGGGCCTGGGCGCGCAGTGGGAGCTCCTTGAGCGCTTCGCCTTCGTGCAGGAGAACGTGGAACCGGAGTTGCTCCTTCTGGATGTGCGGGCCCGTCCGGAGCTCCAGGCGCTCTGGGCCGCGCTGCAGGCGCGTGTACTCCTGGTGACCGAGGCGCTGGATGCGGCCGGAGATGACATCGCCCAGCGGCTTCGAACGGGGGACCTCTCTCCGGCACGCTTCCGGGAGCAATGGGAGGGGCTCGGCTTCACCGAGGCCACGGGACGCGCGAGCACGGCGGCGGATGACTGGCTCGAGGGCCTGCTGCGCATTTCACGCATCACCACCGGCCAGGACCGCCCCCCATTCGGTCAGGTGAACCTGGCATCCCGGGCCCAGCGCATCTCAGACTTCCTCTCCATCGCGAAGCCAGGGCCGCGCGACACGGTCTACGATCTCGGCTGTGGCAATGGGAAGTTCGCCATCACAGTCGCCGCGAGCTCCTCCGCCCGGGTCAAGGGCGTGGAGTTCGCAAAGACATACGTCGAGTCCGCGCGCGGCAATAGCGCACGTTTCGCGCTGCCGAACCTGGAGTTCATCCACGCGGATGTCCGAGACGTGGACCTGTCGGACGGCACCGCGTTCTATCTGTACTTCCCCTTCTGGGGAGAGGTGGCGCACGCGGTGGCCCGGATGCTCGGAGACGTCGCGCGGGCCCGGGACATCACCGTGTACGCCTCGGGCCCCCGCCACGACTACGGCGAGCACTTCCTCGAGCAGGTGTCGCAGGGGGCGCTGTGTCTCGCGCCGGGGCGCCACGACTTCGCCGACGTGATGATCCTGCGCAGCGCCGCCTTCGCGTGAGGGGCTTGCGGCGCGCGGCTCCGCGCAGGGGGTTCACGGCAGGTCTCCCGAATCGAAGCGCTCCCCTGCCTCTTCATCCGTGTCGCCCCACGCCACCGGAACCGGAGGGGACACGGCCAACGTCTCTCGCACCCACGCGAGCTGTGCGGATTTCTCCCTGGCCAGGAGCGGCCCGGGCGAGGCGGCCGTGAGCGCCGGTTGCGGGCTGAGCGGCTGCAGCTCACGCTCGTAGTCACACGGACCAATCCGCATCAGGGTGCAGAGGACGCAGGCGCCCTTGGGGCGCCGCAGGTGCCCGGTCTGTGGATTCATGGCGAGCCGTCCCGCCCTGGCCTCCTCCAGGAGTTGCTCGATGACCCGCGCTCGGGACTTCTCGAAGTCGGCGGAGTCCCCGGTGATGTGAGGCGCGAAGATGACTCGCGCCCCCAGCTCGCTGCCATCCGGCGCGGCGCCGAACCTCAGGCGGATCTCCCGGGACATCAGCGACTCCAGCGGCTCCCCCGGCTGGGGATTCCCCTTCACGAAGAGAGACTTCAACTCGGAGATGAGCGCGTTCGCGGTGCTCTGGCTGAAGCACAGCAGCACGGAGGGAAGGCTCTGGAAGAGCTGTCGGAGGAAGTACCTCCGCTCGCGGAAGCACTCGCTGACGATGCCATCCCGCTGGGCGACAGTCATCGGGGGCAGCGTCGGATCCTCCGGGGAGGCTCTCGTGGTCCACTTCGCCGAGGGACACGCCACCATGTTCCCGTAGGAGAGATCCTCCCCTACCCGGAGCTTGTGGCCCCTCCAGCCCATCTCCTCCGCCACTGAGTCCAAGAGCCCCTGGTACGTCTCATACATCTTCTGGGGTTGGAGCTTGAGGGGCACCCGGCGAGCACCGGTCTCGTCCGCGGGCACTTGAAGCTCGAAGTCGGAGTACGGCGTGTCCTGCGCTCCGCCGCCGAAGCGCTCGTAGTCGGCGCGCGGCACCTCCAGCTTGTCCACCGCGCGGTACCGGAAGTAGTGCGCGTATTGCTGGTAGTCGTCGAACAGCGGGTAGAGCGACTGGCGCTTCGCGCTCCACCACGCCGGGAGATTGGGGTTGATCCCGACCGCCATGATGGGGGCCTTGCGGCAGCCACTCAGCGCCTCGGGGACCAGGGGTGCGCGCCCTACGTACTTCGCCGGGTGGACGATGCCTGGCTCGGGAGGCGGGCTGTCCTCCACGTAGTCGTAGCTGTGATAGCTCCCCCACTGACGGAAATAGGCGCAGGGATGGGGCGGCCGGAGGGGTTCCTGCGCCGAGCGCATGGCGTTGCAGGGCATGAGCTCGTAGATGAGCTCGACCTCGATCGGAAGATTGCTCGTGGACATATGTCCCCCCGGCTCGAATGTATGCCTCGCCCGAGTACAGTGAGGGCTCCCTGACGGTCAGGAGACCCCCTGGTGAAAACGCTCCCCCTGCTTCCCCTGCTCTTCGCCTGTGTCGCGGCGCCCGGCGGCCCCGCGTTCGCGGCGGCGCCCCCTCCCACGGTCCTCGCGGGCCTGGACGCGCTGTACCCCGAACTCGATGCGCTCTACCGCGACCTGCACCAGACGCCCGAGCTGTCACTCCAGGAGGAGAAGACAGCGGCGAAGCTGGCCGAGCGCCTGCGCAAGCTCGGCTTCGAGGTGACGCCGAAGGTGGGCGGGCACGGCGTGGTGGCCCTGTTGCGCAACGGCAAGGGCCCCACGGTGATGCTGCGCACGGACCTGGACGGGCTTCCGGTGGAGGAGAAGACGGGACTGCCCTACGCCAGCAGGACGAAGGCGAAGGATGCAGGCGGGACGGAGGTCTCGGTGATGCACGCGTGCGGGCACGACGTGCACATGACGTCATGGATTGGCACGGCCACGCTGCTGGCGCGGACGAAGGACCGGTGGCGTGGCACGTTGATGCTGGTGGGGCAGCCGGCCGAGGAGATTGGAGCCGGGGCCCGGCAGATGCTGGCGGACGGCCTGTTCACGCGCTTCCCCAAGCCGGACGTCGCCGTGGCCATGCACACCGTGGCCAACGCCGCGGCGGGGATGGTGCAGTTCACCCCCGGCTATGCGCTGGCGAGCGTGGACTCGGTGGACGTCACCCTCTACGGCAAGGGCGGGCACGGTGCGTACCCGCACACCACCGTGGACCCGGTGGTGATGGCGGCGCGCACCGTCCTCTCGCTGCAGACGCTCGTCAGCCGGGAGAAGAGCCCGCTGGAGCCGGCCGTGCTCACGGTGGGCTCCATCCACGGTGGCACCAAGAGCAACATCATCCCGGACGAGGTGCGCCTGCAGATCACGCTGCGCACGTACAAGCCGGAGGTGCGCAAGGCGCTGCTGGCTGGCATCGAGCGCATCGCCAAGGCGGAGGCGATGGCATCTGGAGCGCCCCGCCCCCCCACCGTCAACGTCACCGAAGGCACGCCCGCCACCTACAATGACCCGGAACTCACGAAGCGGCTGGTGGCCGCGGTGGGCAAGGTGCTGGGCGAGAAGAACCTCAGCGAGACGCCATCCGTCATGGGCGGAGAGGACTTCTCCGAGTACGGCCGCGCGGGCGTGCCCTCGGTGATGCTGTGGCTGGGCATCACCGAACCCAAACGCTTCGCCGAGGCCAAGGGCACGGAGGAGGCACTCCCCTCCCCGCACTCGCCCCTCTACGCGCCGGACCGCGAGCGCGCGCTGCGCACCGGCGTCACCCTGATGACCACCTCCGCGCTGGAGCTGCTGGGCAAACCCTGACGTCCCCACCCGGGCGCCTCGGGCTTTTCATCCGTTATTGACGGAGTGCCAATAGAGGCCTATCGTTTCGCTTAGCGAGGCGCCCGACCCTCATCCTCCGCGCGCCCCTCCGCCTCGCCGTCAGCAAAGTCAGCCGCGAAGCAGGAGGAGCTCATGCGCGTTGTGAGAAGGCCGTTCGTCGGAAGCGGCGCCGCCGTGCCATTCGTTCGCATGCTGTCTGTCATGGCGGCGTTGGCGGTGCCTGGCGTCGGCGCCGCGAGTGATTTGCTGGGGAGCAGTCGAGGCGGCTCGGCGCAGTGGGACTTCTGCTATGGCAAGCCGGACAGTGCGCTCTTGCCGGTGGATCCTCGGACCCTGGTGCAGCCCGGCATCAGTGACGGGCGGGCGGTGCACTTCAATGCCTACTGGAAGAATTGTCATGTCGATCCAGAGGCCGTGAAGGAGCAGGGAGCAGCGAAGAGCTGTGGCGAACTGCGTGCGCGCTTCGCTCATGGCGAGGGGCTGCTGACCAATGGCCATCCCGGAGTGGGCGTGCTGTTCACCGGCACCAACTACACACGGCCCGAGGCTGCGTTCGGCATCGCTACCTTCTCCGCGGCGCAGTACAACGAACTGTGGCGCGTCTGGGGCTTTCTCTTCCGTCCCGACAACTTCGACACCCTGGTCGCCCAGCGCTACGGGTCGGGGCAGAGTACCGCGCGCAATCCCTATCCATTGCCCGGGCAGCTTCCGAATCTCTCCAACGGCGGGAGCGGACAACTGCCGCAGATGCTCACGCAGCTTCGCAACCCGGATGGGAGCTGGAGCGGCCGCATCGGCGTCACCTGTCATGCCTGCCACAGCGGCATGGTGGGCAAACCCGGGGATGGCCCGGGCCTGGGGGTGCAGGTGGGCGGCGGCAGCAGCCTGGCGGACCTGGACCTGTTCCTGAGCGACCTGTTGCCCCTGGGCTACCCGGCGTCGCTCGCCACGTTCCTGAACCTCAACCGGACCCGTGGCACCAACAACGCCAGCGACATCAACCTCGCCTTCCTGTTCCCGGACGAGAACCTGCTGACGCCTTCCGAGGTGATTGGGCTCATCAACTCCGGCTCGACCGCCGGAATGGATACGCCCGCCTGGTGGAACATGGGGCACCGGCCGGTGAAGTTCGTCGACGGCGTCTTCCCCATGGATGCGCCGCGCGTGGACATGGTGTTCTACACGCCGTTCATCGGCCTGTTCGGAAGCGCCGGCGGGCCGCTGAGTGAAGCGGGCCAGGACTGGATGCGGACCAACGGCCCGGCGCTCAACACCTGGGTCGATTCACTCAAGTCACCGCCCTATCCACTGCCCATCAACCAGGCGCTGGCCGAGCAGGGGGCGGTGCTGTTCCACACGCTCGACATGTGGGCACCGGGGCGCAACAACGCCGTGCCGCGACCGCAGGGCAACGGCTCGTGCGCGAGCTGCCATGGGGCCTACTCGCCCCGCTACGTCAACAACCCGGCCTTCCTGGCGACACCGGCGCTGGAGGGCATGGCGAGCTACATCGCCCCGCTGAGAATCATTGGCACCGACCCGGTCCGGGTGAATACCAACAACGCGGCGGTTCAGTCCGCGGGCGCCAAGAACTTCTTCGGCTACCCCTCAACGGCTGGCACCGCCAACGACTGTGGTCCGCAGAACCAGCCGCACATCCGTGGCAATCGGGAACTCGGCTACCTCGCGCCGCCGCTGTACGGGGTCTGGGCCACCTCGCCGTACTTGCACAACGGCTCGGTTCCCAATGTCTGGGAGGTGCTCAAGCCCGCTGACCGCAAGCCCATCTGGCGCCGGGTCTCCGCGCCGCCGCGGTGGGATCAGCCGCTGAGCCTCATGGGCTTCGACACGGACCTGCAACGCGCCTACGACTCCACCAGGCTCGGCTGGAAGTACGACACCATCCCCTGCAAGTGGCGCACGCCCCTGAATCCAGCGGTGTCGCCGTACATCAACTGCCAGCCGGGCGACGAGTTCACCACTCCCCTGGCGCAGGAGATGATGAACGTGCTCTTCAGCAACCTGGCTCTTTCCTGGAACATCCTCTTCCCGCCCACCCGCACGCGGCAGCAGCTCGAGGACCGGAAGATCTACAACACCAACGCCTTCGGCCAGGACAACGGCGGCCACGAATTCAACTCCGTGCTCACCGACCCGGAGCGTCTGGCCATCATCGAGTACCTCAAGACGCTCTGACTTGAGAAGATGGGGCCCCGCCGTCGCGCGGGGCTCCCATGAAGAACAAGCTCGTCGACTACTTCCGCCGCATCGCTCCTCTGTCGGACGAGGAAGCCCAGGCCATCCTGGACAGCATGGTGGTGAGGACCTGTCCGAAAGGCACTCACCTGCTCATGGCGGGCCAGGTCTCCACCGAGGCCTACTTCGTCCTCCAGGGCTGCGTCCGCCAGTACGCCCTCGTCGACGGGGAGGAGCGGAGCAACGGGTTCTTCAGCGAGGACGAATGGGTCCTCTCGATTCACAGCATGATGAATCGGACCCCGGCGGATCACTTCATGGTCTGCGCGGAAGACACCACGGTGGTCGTGGGCACCGAGCAACGCGAGGGGGACCTGTATCGGCGCTTCCCGCGCTTCGAGAGCATCTCCCGGAGGGTGATGCAGAAGGTCCTGGCGGAACAGCAGGAGCGGTTCGCTTCCTATCTCACTGAGACGCCGGAGCAGCGCTACCTCAAGCTCTCGAAGGCGCGGCCGGACATCCTCCAGCGGATTCCCCAATACCAGCTGGCCAGCTACATCGGCGTGAAGCCCGAGTCGCTGAGCCGGATCCGGAAGCGCATCGCCACGCGCGGCAAGCCGGCTACGCCGCGACGGAGGGCGTGACCGTCCGGAACCCCCGGGCGATGAGCCAGCCGCCGAGGATCAGCTCGAACAGGCCCCCGGGCCCGGAGAAGTGGATGCCCCACGGCAGCCCGAAGAGCTCCAGCACGGACCCCAGCGCCAGAAGCCCGTAGCCCACCGCGCCCACCAGCGGGAGCCACGAGGGGAGAAGCCGGGAGCGGTACAGCGACAGGCAGAACGCCACGCTGCCGACCCCCAGGATGATCATCGCGAGCTGATACGCCCAGAAGTTCCCCTTCGACAGCAGCTGGAACAGCGTCGCCTGCCCTTGCGCGGATTCTCCGAGCTCAAGGATGCACAGCAGGAACACCACTCCGACGATGAGGGTCAGCGCCTCCATCACCCGCGTGCAGACGTACGCGACGGCGATGCCCGGGCTCCGATCACGGAGGATGGGAAAGAACAGCACGCCAATTCCGACGACGAAGAGGGAGTTCAACAGGAGCAGCAGCGCGCCCCCCACGAACAGCGTCCTCTGTCCGGCCAGGTGCTCCGGCTCATTCAGGACCGAGGTGACGAGCGCGGTGCCGATGCCGTAGGCGAAGAACGGAAGGAGAAAGAGAGCTCCCAGGGAGCGGGAGTGAAGGCGGGAGATGTTCATCACGAGGGCACCAGAACGTTCAGCGACGTTGTGGCCTCCAGACTGGAGGGGGGAGCCCTCGCCCGCATTGACGAGGATCAAGAAGTGGGCACGGCCCGGTCCACCCTACCCGCCACGCGGGTCCATGCTCCGCGTGAACCCGGGCTTGCGGCGCGCGTGCGAAGCCTGCTCGTTGAGCTTGATGACCGAGCACAGCGGCAGGTCCTCGATGCGGCCGAGCGCACGGATGCGCCCGAGGTAGGCCTCAGTCAGCCCGCCCGCAGCTCCGCGACCGTCGCCGCTTCGAGCGCGAAGGCACCGGCCGTGGTGGACCCGATGCCTCCTCCGGGAGGAAGGGCCCGCTTGCCTCGGTCACTTCAGGTTCGTCATGAAGAACGTGGTCAGCTTTTCAAAGGGAATCCGGCCGACGCGGTCGTAGAGGTCCACGTGACCCGCGCCGGGCACGAGGACCCGTTCCTTGGGTTCACCGGCGAGCCGGTAGGCCTCGTCGCTGAACTCCCGGGAATGGGCGTTCTCGCCCGCGATGAAGAGCATCGGCCGGGGAGAGATCGTCTCGATGTCCGTGAACGGGTAGAAGTTCATGAACCGGGTATTGCTGCTGAGCGTCGGGTGCGTCGTGGTGTTCGAGTGGTGCCCACGCGCGGTGCGATAGAAGTCGTAGAACTCGCGATCCGTCGCAGTGGATTGGTCATTCAGGGTCTCGGGCGTTCCGCTCGTATATTTCGTTTCACCGCCCGCGAACTCCACATCGCGCTGCAGGGCTGCCTCCTCGATGTACTTCTTCCTCTGCTCGAGGCTCACCGAGTGCCGGAGCCCGTTCCGGTTGGCGGCGCCCATGTCATACATGCTGACGGTCGCGATGGCCTTGATGCGAGGATCGATCTTGGCCGCGCTGATGACGAAGCTCCCGCTGCCGCAGATTCCGATGGCGCCCACCCGCTCCTTGTCGACAAACGGCTGGGAGCGCAGGAAGTCCACCGCGGCGCTGAAGTCCTCGGCATAGATGTCCGGCGCGACGACATTGCGGGGTTGGCCCGCACTCTCGCCCCAGAAGGACAGGTCCAGGGACAGGGTGACGAATCCCTGCTCCGCCATCTTCGTGGCGTACAGGTTCGCGCTCTGCTCCTTGACCGCACCCATGGGATGTCCGACGACGATCGCCGGGGTCTTCGCGTCGCGGTTCAGGCCTTTGGGAACGAACAGGTTCCCAACGACATCCATCTTGTATTGGTTCTTGAAGACAACCTTCTCCACGGTGACCTGGTCGCTCGTGTAGAAGTTGTCCGCACCGTTGGATGTGTCACCAGACGCGAGGCCCGGTGTTGGACGCGCCACTGCTGCCGACGGCGATGCGCAGGCCGCGAGCGCGGAGAGGGACACCCGCAGGAGCGCGCCAGGCAAACGTGATTTCATTGTCTTCATCCTCATGGGTTGATTGAGCCTTCAGGCTTCGACGCTCGGATGGCCAGCAGGGCCGCGCCCCCGAGCAGCAAGGCGCTCACTCCGAACGAACTCCGGTAGCCGCTCCGGTCGAACAGCAGCCCTCCAAGCGAAGCGCCCACGGTGATGGCGAGCTGGATGGCCGCGACCATGAGGCCGCCGCCAGCCTCCGCGTCGCGCGGCAGTGTGCGGCTGAGCCACGTCCACCACGCGACCGGTGCCGCCGTGCCGATGAGTCCCCACCCCACCAGCAGGACGGCCGTTGCCGCGAGGGATGGGCCGAAGGCAATGAGCAGGACCGCGATGACGGCCATCGCCACGGGGGCTGCGATGAGCACCGCGGACAACCGCCTGCTCACGAGGAAGCCGATGAGGTACGTGCCCAGAAGCCCCGCGATGCCCATTCCCAACAGGAGCAGCGAGAGGGTGGACACCCCGACCCGTGTGACGGTTTCCAGGAAGGGACGCAGGTACGTGAAGAGGGCGAACTGGCCCATGAAGAAGAGCGTGACCGCCAGGATGCCCCACCGCGCCTTCGGGCGCCGGAGGATGGCGAAGGTGCTCGGAGGCGGAGCGGCGCGCTCCGTGGGCATTGGGGGCAAGGTGGAGGCCTGCCACACGAGGGTGATGGCCGCGAGCGGAACGACCGCGAAGAACGCGCCCCGCCACCCGATGTACTGGCCCAGGAAGCTGCCGAGCGGCGCCGCGATGGTGGTGGCCAGCGCGTTGCCACCGTTCAGCAGGCCAAGCGCGCGCGGTACCTCGTCCTGGGGGACCAGGCGCATGACGGTGGCCGCGGACAACGACCAGAAGCCGCCAATGACGACGCCGATGAGCGCACGGCCCACCATGAGCACGGCGTAGCTGGGCGCGAAGGCGGTCACGAGCCCCGAAGCCAACATGACGCCGGTGAGACCGAGGAGCAGCCTCCGGCGGTCGACGGACCTGGCCAAGGACGTGATGAAGAGGCTCGTCAGCACGGCGAAGAGACCGGAGACGGCGATCGCCTGGCCCGCGCGGCCTTCGCTCAGGTGGAGGTCCGACGCGATGGGCGTCAGGAGGCTCACCGGCATGAACTCGGACGCGATGAGCGTCGAGACACACAGGGTGAGCGCGAACACGGCGCTCCATGACGCGGAGCGCGGGGCCGGCGCCACGGACGCGCCAGCGAGTGAGATGGACATGAGGCTCCCTCAGGTTGTCGGGCGCGCTGGAAGGCTTCGACGTCCGCAAGGCCCTTGCCGTGCGCGTCATGCCCCCGAAGCAGCAGGGCCCGGTGAAAGAACTACGCGGCGCACCCTCCGAGGACTAGATGTCGAGGAGCGAACGGGCCGTTAAGCAGGGGTTGATGGTGGCCCGGCGATTCGTGCCCCAGAGGAGTCCCGACATGAAGACGGTCCTCTTCCAGCAGCTGCACGTGTTCCTTGCCGTCGCGCGGCTTCAGAGCTTCCGCGGCGCGGCGCGCGAGCTCGGCGTCTCCACGGCCGCCGTGAGCCAGTCCGTCCGGCAGCTGGAGGAGCAGCTGAGCGTGGTCCTGCTCCACCGCACCACTCGCAGCGTGTCCCTGACGGACGCGGGACGGCGGCTCGTGGAGGAGGCCGGTCCGGGCCTTGCTCAGGCGGCCGCCGCGCTCCACGGTGCCTCGGCCGAGCCAGGGGAGGTCGTCGGACGGCTGAAGCTGTCCGTGCCACGAGCAGCGGTGTCCCTGCTCATCGCGCCCGTGCTGTCAGCCTTCCGCGCGCGATACCCCCGCGTGGAGGTGGACATCATCGTCGAACAGCGCCTCATCGATATCGTCGCGGAGGGCTACGACGCAGGCGTGCGTCTGAGCGAGACCATCGAGCGCGACATGGTGCAGGTACGTCTGACGGATGCCTTCCGCTTCGTGGTGGTGGGTGCACCGGCCTATCTCGATAAGCGCGGGGCTCCTGAGCGCCCCGAGGACCTGCTCCAGCACGAATGCATCGTCCTGCGCTCACAGACGACCGGAACTCCCTATGCCTGGGAGCTGGAGCGCGAAAGCAGGACCTGGCGCATCCCGGTGCGCGGCAATGTCGCCACCAACGACGAGATGGCCGGCGTGACATTCGCCATCGAGGGGCTGGGGCTGGCGTACGTCCAAGAGCCAGCCATCCAGGAGCATCTGGATTCCGGACGCCTCGTGCGGGTACTGGAGGACTACGCGCCCTTCGTGCCGGGTTTCTTCCTCTACTCCCCCAGCCGCGCACAGCGCTCGGAGCCCCTGCGCCGCTTCATCGAGGCAGCGAAGGAGCTGGCTGGCAGGGCGGGCTGAATTGCTCGGGTGCCGCGCTTTCGCGGAGCAGTTCCAGGTGGCCCTTCGTGGCTGCGCGGAGTCGCCCCAGCCCACGCGCTTGAGCACCAGCAGGTCCGGGACGCCCTGCACGAGGGAGTGGCCCCGGGCCCTTTGCCTCAACACTCCCGGCGGGAACGCCTCTGGAGCCAGAGGGCGCTCCCCAGGAGCGCGAACCACGCGGCGCCTCCACCACCGCCGGAAGCCTCCGCCGAGCACGCGCACCCCGTCGTCACCTCCCCGCCCGCCGGTGGGGGCACGAAGTACGCCACCGTCACCTGGAACGTGCACGAAGCGGAGAGGCCTGACGCATCCTGGGCCGTCGCTGTCACGACCGTCGCGCCGCGCGGAAACCCACTGCCAGACGCGTGGCTGTAGGTCACGGGAACCACCGGCGTCACCGCATCCCGGGCCACGGCCTCCGGGAAGGTCACGACCGTGCCCTCGTCGCTCCCGGTCTTGATCACCACATCCGAGGGGCAGCTGAGCTCGGGGGGCGTGGTGTCCCTCACGGTGATGGAGAAGGCACACGTGGCGGCATTGGACGCCGCATCCGTCGCCGTCACGGTGACCTCCGTGGTTCCCAGCGGGAAGCGGGCCCCCGCACTGGCGCTGGACGTCACCGAGGGGAAAGGCGTCACCGCGTCCCGGGGATTCACGAGAAGGAACGGAACGGACGCGCCGTCGGGGCCCTCTGCTTCGGCCACGAGGTCCCCCGGACAGCCCACTTGCGGCGGCGTGGTGTCGCGCACGGTGACGGTGAAGGCACAGCTCGCCGTGCGCCCTCGTTCGTCACGTGCGGTCGCCGTCACCAACGTGTCCCCCAGCGGGAACACGCTGTCGCTCGCGGAGCTGTACGTCACCGACACCCCGCCGGTCCCCGTGGCGCTCGCTTCCGGGTAATGGACGGGCGCACCCGTGGCGGCAATGGCCTCGGCCTGGATGTCCACCGGACAGGTGATTGCCGGTGCTGGCGTCTCCGCCACCTGGACTTGGAAGGCGCACGAAGAGGAGTTCCCGGCGGCATCCGTCGCCACGACCGTGACCTTGGTGAGCCCCAGACCAAACCGTGTCCCGGTCGCATGGCTGTATTCGAGCGTCGCGGCGGAGACCGTATCCGTCGCGATGGCGTCCGGATACTCCACCGTGGCGCCGTCATTGGCCGTCGCCCAGGTGCTCACGTCCACCGGACAGGTGAGTTCCGGCGGCGTGGTGTCCCACACGTCGACCGTGAAGGAGCAGGTGGCGCTATTGCCCACGGCGTCGGCTGCGGTGACGACCACCGACGTGGTCCCCAGCGGAAACGGGGTCCCGCTCTCCTGGCTGTAGCGGAGCGTCGGAGTCTCCCCGCGCTCATCGGTTGCCGTCACGAGCGGGTAGTCCACCGTCGCACCCTGGGCGCTCGTCGCCTCGGCCACCAGGGACGCTGGGCACGTCAACCGGGGTGGCGTCTGGTCTATGACCCGCGGGAGGCGCCACACCTCACTCCCGTGCAACCCGTCGTAGGCGACGAAGATCAGATCGTCGCCCAGCTGCGCCAGCTGCCCCGGATTGGACCACTCCCCGCCTCTCGCGAAGGGCTGCGTCCCCGTCGACGTTCCATCGCTCTGCCAGATCGTCGTTCGGCCCTGGCCAGACAAGGTTGTGAACAAGAGCGTTCCCCCGACGACCACGAAGTTGCTGGGATAGGAACCCCCGACGCCGGGGACGAGGTCCTTGACACAGACCGTGCCCGCCTCGGAGCCATCCGTGCGCCACAGCTCGTTGCCCTGCTGGCCGTCGAAGAATCCGAAGAAGAGCTGCCCCTGGTAGACCTTGAGGTTGGATGCGGAGATGGTGGAACTGGCGCTCCCAGGAGAGAGGTCCTTGACGCGCACGGTGCCTTCTTCCGTGCCGTCACTCCTCCAAAGCTCCGTGCCACTCGAGCCATCATTGGCCATGAAAAAGGCCACTCCGTCCACATCGACGAATTGGCCCCAGTCGGGCGTCCTGCTGCTGGCGGTCCCGGGCCAGATGTCCTTCACCCGCATGGTGCCGGCCTCGGTGCCGTCGCTCTTCCACAACTCGGAGCCCGTGACGCCATCATTGGCGAAGAAGAAGAGCTGCTCGCCCACCGTGGAGATGTCGATGGGGGTACTGCTCCCGCTGCCCACGGCGATGTCCTTCACCCGCACGGTGCCCGCCTCGGTCCCGTCGCTCTTCCACAGCTCGTAGCCCGAGGTGCCTTCGGAGGCCGTGAAGTAGACGTGGTCCTTGAGGATCGCGAGCCCGGGAAGGGGCGGAATGCTTTGCGACACGGGATTGATGTCCTTCACCCGCACGGTGCCTGCCTCGGTCCCGTCGCTCCGCCACAGCTCTCGCCCCCCGATTCGCTCCGAGGCCGTGAACAGCAGCAGGTTCCCCAGTCGCCGCAGGTTCGCGACATCCCTCCCTCCTTCGGGAAAGCTGTTCAGCACCTGCATGGTGCCTGACTCGGTGCCGTCGCTCTTCCACAACAGGGAGGACCCCGCGGCGTCCAAAGCCGTGAAGTAGAGCAGGCCCCCCATCGGCGTCAGTTGCGTGGGCATGCCCCGCTTCTGCCCTGGCAAGAGGTCCTTCACCAACGCGGTTCCCGCCGGAGTGCCATCCGTCCGCCAGAGTTCCCGCCCATGCGGGCCATCCTCAGCGTCGAAGTACAGCACGCCATTCAAGGCCACGCCGAAAGAGGGAGCGGAGCTCTTCTTGAAGGTGGAGATATTCCGCATCTGCACGGTGCCAGCCAAGGTGCCATCGCTCCTCCAGAGCTCGCGGCCGCTCACCCCGTCATTGGCCGCGAAGTAGAGCGCATCCCGGACGACCCGCAGGGAGGATGGCGCCGAGCTGGCGGCGCCAGGCCACAGGTCGACCGCCCGGACCGTCCCGGCTTCCGTGCCGTCGGTGCGCCACAACTCGGCTCCGCTCGTCTCATCTTCGGCGGTGAAGTACAGCAGGCCCTGGAAGGCGGCGAGCGAAACGCGCTCTTGCACCGAGCTCCCGCGACGGATCACCATGACGCGCTGGGTCCCCGACTCCGAGCCATCGCTCTTCCACAACTCGCGGACGCCCGCCCCGGTGCGACGGGTGAAGAAGAGGAGGTTGCCCACCACGGTCAGAGACTGCGGCCTGTCTTCTTCCCGGGAGGCGGGAAACAGCGAGACCTCGACCGTCCCCTCCGCGGTGCCATCGCTCTTCCACAACGCGACAAGGCTTCGATCCTGAGCGGTGAAGAAGAGCGTGCCATGGACGTTCGTGAAAACACCAAGCCGGTTGTCCGCGCCACGGGAGGTGATGTCCTTGATGCGCACGGTGCCCGCAGCCGTCCCATCGCTCCGCCACAGCGCCCGTCCACCCGATGGCTTGGGCCCCTCGAAGTACAGCCGGTTCCCGATGACCGCGCAGGCCAGGTCCGGGGTCGGTATGAAGTCGCCAAAGTTCTCTTCGTTGAGGGTCCTGACGACGACGGTGCCGTTCGCGGTGCCATTGCTCTTCCACAGCGCGAGGCCGTACGTCGAGCTGTCTGCGACGAAGAACAGCGTCCCGTTGAAGTTCGTCAGACAGCCGGGCTCCTGCATCGTGGGGGGCTTCTGGGGCTGCACCAGGACGGTGCCCGCGGTCGTTCCATCGCTCTTCCAAAGGCGTCTTCCGTACACGCCGTCGTCGGCAGTGAAGAACAGCGTGTTCCCCACCGCCGTGAGCTGTTCCGGATACGAGCTATCCGACGGGTGGAGGTTCCTCACGCGCGAGGTTCCCATGGCGGTGCCATCGGTCTTCCACAGCTCAACATCCTGATTGCTGGTGTCCGCATCTCCGGCGGTGAAGAAGACGGTGCCGTTCACCGCGGTGAAGGACGCCACCTCATGAAGGCTCAGCTCTGGGCGCGGGTAGGGAGGAAGAAGGCGGACGGTCCCGTTGACGGTCCCATCGCTCCTCCAGGGAGCATGGAAGTCGGGAAAGAGTCCGGCCGAGAAATAGAGGAGTCCATTCGCCTCCGTCAGCGTCATGGGTGAGGAATCGGTGTCCCCCGGCCACAGGTCGCCCAGGAACTCAGCGGCGTACTGGGGCGGGTCCAGCAGTCGCGCCGACTGAGTGACGGGCGAGAAGGGCTTCTCCTTCGCCTCCTCGCAACCGCCCACGCCAATGAGCGCCCCCACCGCGGCCAGAACCGCGAACAGCCTCAACCCCAACGAACTCATGCCGGGAAACATCGCCGGAGGAGCCACTCCAGATCAAACCGGGTTCGGACACACTCACCCGCGAGCAGTGCGGCTCCAAAGACATACTTGGAAACCGGACCTCACCCGGGAAGCGTGAACTTCCCACCTGAAACGACCACGAGCGGCCTCCGTGAGGACAACCTCAGGGAAGGTGCGAGCCCACGGGCCGCGACAACAAGACATCCACGGCGGCGCGCGGGTGCAGTGGATCGTCGTCGAGCACCACCTCGGGCCGCAGCAGCAGCTGCTCCCTCGCGCCCGAGGGACGGACCAGCACGAACCATGCACCGCTCCGGCTGGCCTACCGCGCGGGACGAGCTGGCAATCTCGGGGCCGTGGGCGGATTTGCCCGGGGCCTCCTGCGCGTCGCGACGCGCGACTTCGAGCAGGCGCTGAAGTTGGAGGACGTGGCCCTCGACGGTCCACGACGCGAACTCTGGACCGCTCGCAACAAGGGCTGGCTGAGCGCCAGGGACGTCGAGGAGGTCAACAGACTCATCGAGCGCCTCTGCGAGCTCACCAGCCAGCCAAGGGCGCCCGGTCGCGAGCAACTGATGAGCCTCTCCTTCGTGCTCGCGCCCATCCGCGCTCGCGCGAAGCGGCGGGCTCCGTCCGGAAGCCGCTGAGGCCCGCCAGTCCGCGGCCCATTCCGGAGGAAGAAACGCGCCACCGGCCCCTGGGGAGGTTGCTCTCCGGTACAGTGTGGTACGAAAGATCCAGTTCTGAAACCGGAGGCTGCGTTGAAGTTGTTTCGAGTGTGCCTGACTTCGCTGTTGGTGTTGGCCGTCGCGTGCGGCGGTGATTCGGATTCTCCGGAGGCGCCCGACGCCGGGCAGACCCGGCCCGACTCGGGCACCGAGACGCCCGACTCGGGCAATCCGCTGCCGGACTCCGGCACCGAGACGCCGGACTCCGGCACCGAGACGCCTGACGCCGGCACCGAGACGCCGGACTCCGGCACCGAGACGCCTGACGCGGGTTCGGAGACCCCGGACTCGGGCACCGAGACGCCTGACTCCGGCACCGAGCCGACCGACGCGGGCTCCGGGAATCCGGACGCGGGCGGGCCCACCGAGGTGAACGTCATCGACAACGGTGGCTTCGAGGAGTGGCCCGGCGCGCTTCCGGCGCGGTGGTCCGGGAGCACGACGAACATCGAAGAAGTGGTGCGGAAGGTCACGACGCAGCCCTTCGAGGGCGTGAACGCGGCCCAGCTGATCAACACCTCGGCCACCCACAGGCGCTTCACCACCGTGGCGAAGTCCATGGCCGCGGGCCGCTACTCCTGCACCTACCAGGCGCGGGGGACCGGTGACGTCCGCAACGCCTGGTTTGGCACTGACTACTCCAGCTACTCGTCCTACACCTCCGTCGACTCCCGGTCGTGGACCCAGGTGAGCTACAACTTCAACCTGGCCAACTCCGTCTTCGACACCTTCGAGCTCATCTTCAGCGTCCGGAACACCAGCGGCGATCACCTGCTCATCGACGACGTCCGCTGTGTGCGGGCCCCCGAGCCGTGCGATTCAGTCAGCTGCGAGGCCTGGGCGCGTTGCGACAACACCACCGTGACCTGCAAGCCGCTCTCCGGCCGCTGCGACGACACCACGAACTGCAGCGAGTGGCAGTCCTGCGACGCGACCCACACCTGCGTGACCGCCGAGGACCGCTGCACCCGCCACGCGGATTGCGCGGGGACCCCGGAGACGCCCGTCTGCGACACCGCCTCGCACCTCTGCATCGAGGGCGACCCCTGCGCCGGCGTCACGTGCAGCAACCCTGCGACGAGCTGCAACCCCAGCACGGGCGTGTGCGAGCTGGCCGAAGGCGCCTGCTTCACGACGTATGACTGCCGCGGCGCCCTGCCCGCCTGCGACCCGGCCACCCGCCGCTGCGTCGCGGCCGAGCACTCCGCGAACATCATCCGCAACGGCGGCTTCGAGAACTGGAGCACCCGCGCCATCCCCTACTACGGGAACAACTACGTCCCGGACTCCTGGTACGGGCTGGACAACGGCATCACGGACCCGGGCACGGAGATCAAGCCCTCGCGCCTCGCGCGCTACACGAGCGCGGTGCACGGCGGCTCGGCGGCGCTGCAGTTCGTGGTGCCCATCCAGGTCGCGGAGCGCTTCACCACCGAGAAGTTCAACGTGCCGGTGGGCAACTACTCCTGCTCGTACCGGGTGCGCGGCCACGGCAGCATCCGCCACCGCAGCTACTCGAGCGGCGGCTGGAGCCCGCAGACGGACTTCGTCACCGTGGACAGCGACGAGTGGCAGCCGGTGTTCTTCCGCTTCACCGGCAACGTGCGCGACTGGCGCCTGTTCTTCTATCCGAGCCGCAGCGTCGCCGACCGCGACCACCTCCAGGTCGACGACGTCGTCTGCACGAAGGACTAGGAATCGTCGCTGAGATGACGGGAGCGATGGGGCGTGGAGCCTCATCGCTCCCAGGGCTACGGCTTGAGCTGACTCAGGGCATCAGCCGCGGCTTCCCGAACGGGGTAGCGCGGATACGTCCGGGTGTGGTCCTCGGAGAAGTAGCCACCTTGCGTGTACGGATCCTTGGACAGCTTCCGCAACTGGGGAGCAGCCAACGGCGAGCCGAGCTGGCCCAGCGCTTTCGCCGTCACCTCGCGGGTCTGCCCATCCTTCGCCTTGAGGAGCGGCAGGAGTCGTGTCGCCATGGCATCCCGCTCCTGCGGGTTCAGCGCCGTTGCGCACTGATCCCCCAGCATGCGGATGGGGCGCCTTTCGCCGGATCCGCCGCCCAGGACATGGTTCTTTGAACAGGGGTCTGACCGGGGCCGCTCCGTGAGAATGCCGAGCGCGGCGACCGCACGGTGCTGCGTCTCCCCCAGGGAGTCCAAGGCCAGGGCGGCCAGCGGATCCAGCGCGTCACGCTGCCCGACATCCGCGAAGCCCTCCAGCGCCAGCACGCGCTTCTCCCACGCCTCCGGTCCGCGCTGCTGGAGCCGCCGGAGGGCGTCCGTGCGCAAGGGCTCCGGAGCCGCGGAGAGCACCCGCTTCAACTCCTCCGGCGGGAGATCCCGGTGACGTGTCACCAGGGCGCCCCGGTAGAGCCGCGCCACGTCGAAGCCTGCTTCGCGCAGCCGCGTCGGACCATAGGGTGGCGACGCGGCCAGGTCTCCCCAGTACCGGTCTCCGACGTCCAGGAGCCGCTCGGCGACGATGCCACGGCAGCCCGCGTGCTGTTCGGTGGTCCGGATGACGCCGAGGATCTGTTCGTTCAGCGTGATTTCCCATCCCGTCCCGCAGGCGCCATCGACGGGACTGGTGCGGCGATAGAGGGCCGCAGCCTCACTGAACGCGCCAAGGTCCTCCTGCACCGCGGCCCACTCCCGCATCACCGATGCAAAGCGGGAACCGTGCCAGCCGTAGGCGTTCTCTTCGGACGCCTTCAGGGGAGCGGGATAGCCCAGGAGCACCAGGTAGCGCCGTGCGGCGGTGTCCATGCCCCGGATGTCGCCTCGGAGGCGGGCGGACCGCAGCTCCGCATCGGCAGCGTCGAGCGACGCATTGGCCTGCGCCGGCTTGCGCCAGTCACCACCGGGCTCCTGAGTCTCCCCCACCGGCGGGCCTGCCTCACGGACCGCGACAAGAAAGTATGAGAGGTCCTCGAGTTCCTCCGGCGTAGGCCGCACGGCGACGAGCTTCCCACCCTGGGCACGGAGGACCGCGAAGTGGCCCAGGCCGGCTCGTTCCGCGGCGATCTCTTCGTTGGAAGGGGGAGCGCAGGACCGCGTGGCGAGGGCCCGGAGCATCGACCGCGTCTGGATGACCTCGCGGGCCTGCATCGCGTCGAAGGAGCCTCGTGCATCCAGTTGCCAGAGAAGTGGAAGCACCTCCGCGCCGCCGTGCTCGCCAAGCTCGTCGATGAGCCCCTTCACGCTCCTGGCCACCTGCTGCATGTCCTCCGTTTCAGCTGGGACCCGGAAGTCGAACTCCTGGCACTCATCGGTCCCCGCGAGGCAGCGTGTGAGCAACGTTCGAAGCTTGCGCTCGATGTCGGCGGGCGCCGGTGCTTCCGCGTGAGCGGGAATCGCGCTGAGCCACCAGCACGAACACAGCAGGACGATCAGGCCTCTCATGAGAGGAATCATACGCCACCCCTGCCCGGTGCTGACAGCCCAGGGGTTGGTGTGCTTGCACTGTTCACAGTACGTTCGGGCCGTGATGATTCTCTCCACCTGTCACTGCGGTCGCGCCTCACTCGAGGTGGAGTCCGAGCCGACTACTGTCACCGACTGCAATTGCTCCATCTGCCGCCGCTACGGCGTGCTGTGGTCGTACTACGCGCCCCGCCAGGTCCACATTCGAGCGGAAGTAGCGGCCCAGGACACGTACCAGTGGGGCGAGGAGAAGATCGCCTTCCACCGCTGCGCGCACTGCGGCTGTGTCTCGCACTGGGCTTCGCTCGACCCCGCCCGCGACCGGATGGGCGTCAACGCCCGGCGCATGCCGCTCGAGCTCCTCGCGAAGGTTCGCGTGCGGCACCTCGATGGTGCCGTCACCGAGCACTACATCGACTGAGACCCACCGCCGTGCGTCAGCTGACGTGGAATGGCATCTGCCGCTCGAACTCGCGGCTGGGGACTCCGATGACGGAGTACGCCGGTGACTGGATGGGCGGCATGAGGCCCAGGATGCGGCGGTGGAAGGTCGGGTAGCTGGCCTTGAACTTCCCCCCGTTCCACACGCGCAGCAGGTTGGCCGTGAAGAGGCCGTTGTGGACGCCGTCGCTGGAGAGCTGGTTGTCCTGGCAGCCGGAGATGAGCAGCACCGTGGCCTTGAGCGTCAGCCTCGGGTCCTCCTTGGGCAGCCCCTTCAGGATGGCGTCGTACATCGCCTTGTTGTCGCGGTACGTGCGCTGCTCGATGCCCAGGGGCATCTCCTTGAAGCGCCGCTCCGTGGGCTCCGTGCTCCGCAACGAATCCGCCAGCAGCTGCAGGCTGCCGCTGGAGCGCAGGGCCGCATAGGCCACGCTGCTCACCGAACCGCTGTGGCAGCTGTCGGAGAGCATGAAGACCCGCACGCCCGCCTTGAGCTTCCCCATCGCCTGGTAGATCTCGTCGTCGACGAGCTCCCCGTCATACAGACACCACGTCTCATCCAGCCCGTCGTCCTCATCCCCGTTCATGTCGGGGAGCTGACCGCCGTGCCCCGAATAGGTGAACAGCAACAGGTCCCCTGCCTGGAGCACCGACGCCGCCTCGCCCACCTCCGCCAGCACCTTCGCGCGCGTGGCGTCCTTCGTGAGGAAGGGGCGGACGCGGCTGAACTCCTGCGCCTTCGCGATGCTGACCATGTCCTCGGCGTCCGCTTCGCACGCCTGCAGCTGGCCATCCCAGCCCGCGTAGTGCTTCGGATCCACCGCGTTCAAACCGATGTTGATGGAATATCCCTGCGCCATGACAGTCTTTGCCTCCTTCACTCACGGTGGAGACGGACGGCCGGGATGGCAGGGAGGGGGCGGGGCGCGCCGCGTCCTTCCGGCCCTGTCCCGACCGGGAACCCGGGGCTCGCTCCCTCCGCTCCCGTGTGACACGACGGGTTACTCAGCGCGTCCGGCTGTGACCTGACACGCCACGCGGACTGGCCTCACGGCGCCCTGCCCAGAGGAGGAGCCACCGGGTCGACGGGTGGCTCGGTGAGTGCATGAACGACCCGCGCCGGGCTTTTACCGGAACCGGCACGCAGTCATCCCCCACCTACGAGAGATCTCTCCATGATGATGAAGCTGACGGGCCGCCTGCTGACGGCCGCGCTCCTGAGTGTCACGGCCGCGGGCTGCCAGGGTGAAGAGCCCACCACGAGCACGGGTGACTCGCTCGCCACGCAGGAAGCGAAGGCCGAGCGGACCTGTATCGAAGGCTTCGAGGGCATCAAGAACTGCGCGACGGGCCGCGCGACGCTCACGAAGACCGGCAAGAGCATCGCCGTGTCCAACCTGACCAACGTGAAGACGGACGGCTTCTCCAGCGAGTTCCCTCGCGCCGTCGACTGGGTGCTGAAGACGGAGCTGGGTGGCGTGGGCGCCGCGGGCCAGGGCTTCACGCTCGCCGCGCGTGACGGCGACCAGGTGGTCAGCACCATCAGCGTCCAGCCGGGCAAGGACCGCGATCAGGTGACCCTGCGGCCCTCGTTCACGGGCCGGTCGGGCGGTTCGCCCTTCACCGTCAACCTGTGGCGCGGCAACATGCTGATGAACTCGCACTACTTCGAGCCCGATTACGGCGTCGGCTCGGTGTGGTACCAGATCCACATCGGGCTCACGCGGTACGACTTCGGCTTCAAGAACCACGGCATGGGGAGCAGCATGTACGGCCGCGTCGCCCCGGGCGCCTGCAGCTGGACCTTCCGCGGCACCGGTGACGCCTTCACGCTGGATGTGGATGGCAAGCGCATCAGCGGCGACTTCCTGGAGATCGTCGAGGACATCGGCGACGGCCACTATCCGTACACCGGCTTCTCCTCCATCGACGTGAAGGCCGCCGCCAGCACCTTCAACATCCTGGGCGAGTCCACCGTCACCGCGAAGTAACCGGCTTTGACGCGCCGGACAGGGCCCTCCCCTGTCCGGCGGCCGGATATCAGACACGTTGACAGTGCATTAGGCTCGGGGCCGCATGGTCAAGATTACCGGCTCCCCTGGCCCCAAGGCGACGCGCGTCGCGAGTGTGGACACGCCTGTCACGCAGGCGCGCTCCGCCGCGACCGTGGCGCCCTCGCGCCCCTCCAGCGCCACTTCGTCCATGGCCGCCGCGGTCTCCGCGGGCGCGAAGTCTCCAGCACAGCGGAAGACGGAGCAGCAGCTCTCCGCGCTTCCGGAGGGCCCCACGCGGCAGGCCCTGTTGAAGGCGCTTTCGAGCGGCCTGCCCCCCGCCGACGCGGGCGCGATCGCCTCGGCGGTGGGCGGACTCAGCCCCGCGCAACAGAAGGAGCTGTCGAGCCTGCTGTCGAAGGCGGGGGTCAGCACCAAGGCCTCGCCCCGCTCCGACGCGGACGCGGAGCGCACCTTCCTCCTCAAGGCCGTGGCGGGCGGCGCTTCCGGCGCGACGCTCAAGCGCCTGGCGGATCAGATTCGAGGGCGGCCCCCTTCCCATCAGGGCTTCTCCTTCAACCCGATGTCCGCGTCCGCGGGGGCCACGAAGCGCTCGGCCCCCACCAGCGCCGTGGACACCGCCGCGGCGAAGCTCAAGACGGCGATGGATGACATCTGGGGCACCGACGAGGCCGCCGTCTTCGAGGTCCTGGAGGGACTGGATGCATCCCAGCTCAAGCAGGTGGCGGAGAAGTACGAGAAGCTGACCAGTACCCCTCTGGAAGACGCGCTCCACCTGGAGCTCGAGGGCGCGGACCTGAAGCGCGCGCTCACTGCGCTCCAGCCCCAAGCACCGGCCGCTCAATCCGCGCCAGTGCAGGCCTCCACCAAGGCCGCCGCGACCACGAAGGTCGCCGCCGCGTCCGTCAGCGACATCCAGAAGAACCTCGACGCCATCCAGGTGACGGCCAAGGACGAGGGCACCCTCCAGCGCGGCAACGCCGTCGAGCTCAACGACCTCATCCCCCGCAACGTCGCGACCCTGAAGCCCCCCAAGGCGAAGGCCTACGCCCCGTTGAAGAAGGCGGTGGAGGCGCGCAACAAGGCGGAGGCCGCCGTCAACGCGGCCACCACCGAGCCCGCGAAGAAGGCCGCGCAGGAGAAGCTCAAGGCCGCGCAGGAGACCGTCAAGGCCGAGGGCGAGAAGGTCAAGGAGTGGCTCAGGAAGAACATTGGCGACAATCCCGCCCTCCGCGATGCCAAGGCGGCGGTGAAGGTCTCCGAACGCGCGCTCGCCGGGCTGGAGGCGAAGCAGAAGAAGGCGAAGGTTCCCAAGGCCCCCGCCGAAGCGGAGACGTTCCGGCAGTCCCAGAAGACGGCGCTCGACGCGGCGAAGGCGAAGGTCACCGACGCGCAGGCCCGGATGAAGACCGTGAAGGACGGGCTGCTCGCTCGGGTCGACGCGTACGCGCCCATGGTCGGCGTCAAGCAGACCCGCTCGGACGTCACCGTGAATGGGACGACCGTGCGCATGCGGGATGGCCGCGAGACGGCCTACACGAATTCGTGGAACGCGGTGGATGGCGGCGCCGTCTCCGGGGACTCGGCCGCGCAGGTCACGTCCCAGTTGGAGAAGAGCGGCATCAGCGAGGACCGGCAGAAGGTCCTCGGGTCCATCTCCGGCCTGGAGGGCACCTTCAGCAAGGTGAACACCTGGGACATCGGGCGCGTGTCGTGGGGCTTCACCCAGTGGACGCTCGGTAAGAATGGCAATGGCACGCTCGCCGAGTTCATGCGGGACCTGAAGACGACCGACCCGGCCCAGTACGAGAAGAGCTTCGGCAAGTTCGGCATCGACATTGGCAAGGAGGGCGTGGTGCTCACCCGGCCGGACGGCACGGTGCTCAAGGGCGTCGCCGCGGCCGAGGCCATCCGCACCGACGTGAAGCTGTCCGCCATCTTCATGGCCGCGGGCGCCGACCCGGCCATGCAGCAGGCTCAAATCAAGTTCGCCAACGAGGGGAAGATCTCCGGCACCCGCGACAGGCCGGTGTCCGTGACGGGCAAGGACGCGGAGGGCCATCCCAAGAGCGCGAAGCTGAAGCTCAAGGACGTCGTCACCAGCGAGTACGGCAATGCCATCATGACCGACCTGGCGGTCAACGCCGGGTCGGGCGGAAAGGTCGCCGCCGCCGCGCTGGAGAAGTACGTGAAGGACAAGGGCGTGGACCCCGCCAAGGTGAAGGAATGGGGGCCGGACGCGGAGAAGGCCATCATCGCCGCGCTGGAGCACGCCTCGCGCTCGGAGCGGCTGGCGCACCATGCGAAGGCGGGGTTCAGCAAGGAGCCCGGTTCCTTCACGGACTGACGCAAAAGAAGGCCCCTTCCCACGCATGCGAGAAAGGGGCCCGATACTTCAAGACGACCGGGGGTGCTTCAGCTCTGGCGGCGACGGCGGATCACCGCCAGCGGCAGGCCCGCCAGCGCGAGCGCCCAGAACGGAGCGCTGCTCGCGGCGGCGCAGCCCCCGCCCTCGTCTTCGTCGCCACCCGGCTCTTGCACTACCGGCGTGCCGTTGCCCACCTTGATGCTCAGCTTCGTGGCCGCCGCGCGGTCGCCGTCGCTCTTCTGGTCCGCGTTCGCCGAATTGCCCGCGCCGAAGAGGTTGAGGGTCACGTCCGTGGCGGGCGCGACGAGCGAGAAGTTGAAGCGCAGCTCCGTGCCCGTGAAGGGCTGGGGCGCGGAGTGGGACAGCTCACTGCCCAGCTTCTTCAGCCCGGTGCCGGCCACGAGGCTGGCCCCCGCGTCGTCCACGGCGATGCCCGCGCCGCCCGTCTTCGCGGTCCCGCCCCGGATGATGAGGGTGTACTGGCCGGTGGCGCCCTTCTCCAGCGTCGAGGGGCCCTCGAACTCCACGGTGGGGGCCTCACCGCCCTTGTGGCACGTGTTGCAGGTCGCCGTGTCCTTGCCGGAATTGCCGCTGATGCCCGTGCTGGTGGCGAAGGCGGACGCCGCCCCCAACAGCGCAATGACAAACACGCCCGCGTGGCGCATCGAATTGCTGTTCATGGTCTTGGGTCCTGGGATTAGCGCAGCTGGAGGAAGGAGAAGGACAGGCCCGGCGTCTTCACCGTGGCCTTGCCGTTGTCGCCCAGCACCCGGAAGGTGGTGGACGAGGCGCCGGCCCCGAACTCGGTGTAGAGCGTCTGGTTCTCCGACTCGAAGAGGAAGACGCTGCCGGAGGTGGACGGGAAGTCGGCCTTCCGCGTCGCGGTCAGCGTGGCCAGGTTCAGCTCCCACCACTGCCAGCCGGTGCCGCTCGCGAGCGTGCGCGGATGCGAACCCTCCGACACCGGAGTGATGCTCTCATCGAGCACGCGCACGTACGCCGTTCCCGGCGTGTGGCTCGGGATGAGCGCGCCCGCGGTGCCACCGCCCACCAGCTCCGCCAGCGAGCGGTAGAAGGTCTTGTCGAAGTCCCGCGTCGTGGGATCGAACCGGAGCAGGCAGGGCTCCGGCGAGTCCGCGCCCACCACCCGGCGCGACGCCGCGCCGTACGCCTCCGTCGCGATGTAGACCTTGCCGTCGGTGCCGAGCGCGGCGTCGTGCGTGTAGCCGCAGCGGTCGTCCGTCGCGAGCGTGACGGCGTCCGTCGCCGTGTCGATGGAGACCACGCCCGCCTTCTTCGTGACGCTGCTGCCCTCCACCGGCCTCCAGCCCACGGGCATGATGATCTGCCCACCGGTCTGCACGACCGCGCCGGAGAACGCCATGACCGTGTCCGGGAGGACCAGGGCGTCCAGCGAGCGGGTGTCCGTCACGGTCATCGCCGTGGGGTTCCAGATGACGATCTTCGCGGCGTTACCGTCGAAGAAGTACGCCTTCGTCTCCGAGACGAACTGGAAGTTGGCCTGGTACTCGCCCAGCGACGTCACACCCTGGGCGCTGAAGCTCACGGTGCCCGAGGCCTCCAGCTTGCCGGCGCTGTTGAGCTTGTAGCGGGTCACCGTGGCGCTCTCGTCGCTCACCACGTAGACGGAGCCCGTCTTGGGGATGCCCACGCCCAGCGCGCGGCCGGAAATCTTGATGGCGCCGTCCAGCGACAGCGACGCGGCCTTCTCCGCGTCCGGCGTCACCAGGACGTAGCTGTCGGAGGGATCCTCCGCGAGCATCTGGGTGGTGATGGCGTACAGCGGACCGTCCGTGTCCGTTCCTTCCTCTTCGTCGTCGCCGCAGCCCGCGAACAGGGTCAGGGCGATCGCCGCGGTGGAGAGTCGCAAGGAACGCAAGGCAAACAGATGCTTCATCGGCAGTGGCCTCTTGGAGTGGGGGGATGAGCGCCTGCCCTTTCAGCCGGGACGGGGGCCCGGACATGAAAATGATAGGCATTCTCATTTTCATCCCCTCTAGAGGTCTAGACGCGTGATGTCAAGAAAGAGACGTGTTCTCCTTGAATCAGGACTACCGGGGGTGGGGTGGGAGCCCTTCGGAATCAGGCGCCGCCGAGGCGGAGCTCTTCGCCGTAGGTGACGTCCCAGTCCGTGTCGTGCGCCATGGCGAGGCGGCTCGCGCTGCCGGGGGACTCGCCGGTGGGGAGCTGGAAGTCGAGCCCGATACGCCGGTCCTGGCACTCGCTCCTATAGTCCTCTCATGAAGGACGCTTCCGCCCCGCTCCGCTCCATCGTCGCCCTGCCCCTGACGCAGGAGGGCTTCGCGCCCTTTGGCGACGTCGTGTCCGCCGGGCTCAAGAGCGGCGCTTCGGCGAACCAGGGCACCGCTGTGCGCTTCGACTGGTCGGCGCGGCTGGAGAACGGCCGGCCGGGTGCGAAGCCCAACCTCGCGGTGTTCCGCTCCGTGCCGCAGCCGCTTCCCTTCACCGTGAAGCTGCTGGAACACCATCCCCAGTCCAGCCAGGCGTTCCTGCCCATGCGCTGCTCGCGCTTCCTGGTGTGCGTCGCGCCGACCGCGCCTTCGGGCGGGCCCGACCTGGACGGGCTCGTGGCGTTCGTCTGCGGCCCCGGCCAGGGCGTGAACTACCACCAGGGCGTGTGGCACCACCCCATCATCGCGCTCGATGAACCGGCCGAGTTCGCGATGCTGGCGTGGGAGGACGGGCGCGCGGAGGACTGCATCGTGCGGCAGTTCTCCACGCCCGTCTCCGTCGTCGTCGGGGACTGAGCAGTCCCCTACCTTTCCGTCTTCGGCTGACGCGCGAGCCAAGCGCGCCACTCCTCGGCGGTCTCGTACTGCTCACCGGAGAGCTGCTTCAGTACCAGGACCGCAGGCTCGCTGTTGATGGGTATCTGGAGCGCGGACATCTCCACCAGCCGCTCCCCCAGTTGGCGGAGCAGTCCGGCCCGCTGTGCCTTCAGGGCCTCCGGCGGCAGGTCCGCCAGAAGGTAGGTCAGCAGATAGGTCGCCTTGTTGCGGTCGCTCGAGTTTGGCAGCGCCACCGCGTCCGCCACCGTAGCCACGTCCAGCAGCGGCTTCGTCGCGGCCTCCTGCGTGGCCGTCAGCACGCGCAGCACGTTGTTGCGCACCCCGTAGTCCGGATCCCGAATGAAGGGCTCCAGCCGCTTCACGGTCTCCTCGGCCGTAGGCGCGTAGGCCATCAGGGACGCGGCCGCGCCTCGCTTCCCCGGGTCCGATTCCTCGCGCAGGACGGCGCTCAGCGCGTCCATCTGCTGGGGCACCTTCGCGAGGAACTCCGGTTCGTAGGCCGCGAGGTCCGGATGGCCGAACCCACCAATGCAGTGCGCCACCTTGCAGCTGGAGTCCTCGGCGAGCTTGCCCATCATCTGGAGCATGTTCAGGCGCTCCTTGTACGCGTCCCACCGGGCGACCAGCCCTTCTGGATCGGCGGGGTGGCCCTTGGGTTCGGGCAGGAAGCGCAGCCGGGCTGCGTCCTCGGCGTCCACCATGTCCATCACCACATAGGCGGTGCCCTTGCGCTCATCGGCGAAGTAGATGGACATGCCCACGTGGGCGTAGGCGAGGCCGTACTGCTCGCGCAGCGCGGCCTCCTTCTGCTTGAAGACGGCGGCGCTGTGCACGATGGGCTTGCCCAACTCCAGCCCCATCACGCGCTGAACCGCCTCGCGGTCCACCTTCCGCGAACCGAACGCATCCACCCCCATGAGCGTCATCACAGGGAACGGAGGTTCGGGCGCCTTCGACAGGTTGGCGCGGGCCTCCGCCACGATGCCGCTCCACGCGGGCAGCGTGTGCAGCGCCGCCAGCTCCGGGTTGTATTCGAGGTGATCCGCGTCGAAGTAGCCACCCTGGACCGCCTGCTTCAGCACCTCCACGGCCGCGTCCGTGTGGCCCGCGAGCGAGGCACACCCCGCCGCGCGATAGAGGGAGTCCGCGCGGTCCGGCCCCTCCCCGCTCGCTTCTCCGGAGGCGCGGAAGCGCTCCGCGCACCGCTCGAAGTCCAGCGCCTCATAGGCCTGCTCTGCTTCCGCCGAGAGCTGCTGCGCTCGCGCCGCCGGGTCCGCCGGCTTTGGAGCATGCGCACAGCCCGCACCCAACGCGACCACACCCAGCGCCATCACGAATCGCATCTGGACCAACCTTTCGAGAAAGCGCGTATCTCATGCAAGCTGCGCGCAGGTTTCAAGGAGCCCCAACCATGGCCAACGCCATCTCGAAGACCGCGTACTACACCCTGGCCTGCCGGGCGGAGGACGCGCGCAAGCCGCGGCCGCTGTGCAATGACACCTTCGCGGCCCGCTTCATGGATGACGAGGCGCGGCGGATCTGGTCCAACTTCCAGTCCTTCGACCGGCCCAACGCGAGCAACGCCGCGCGGCATCAGATCATCGACGCGCTGGTGCAGGAGGAGCTGGACCGCGCTCCCGACGCGCGGGTGGTGGTGCTGGGCGCGGGCTTCGACACGCGGGCCTACCGGCTCCGCGGCGGCCGGTGGCTGGAGGTGGACGAGCCCGCCATCCTCACGCTCAAGGACGCGAAGCTGCCGGTGACGGAGGCGAAGAATCCGCTCGAGCGGCTCCCCATCGACTTCGGGACGGAGTCACTCGCCCGGAAGCTCCAGCCCTACCAGGACCCGCGGCGCACGCACGTCATCATCGAGGGCGTGCTCATGTACCTGTCCACCGCGCAGCGCCGGGACATGCTCGCGGTGCTCCAGCAGGTGTTCCCCCACCACGCCGTGTACTGCGACCTGATGCGCGAAAGCTTCCAGCGCGAGTACAGCGCCGACATTCACGCGGTGCTCGCCAGCATGGGCGCGTCCTTCCAGGACATGACGGACACGCCGGAGTCCCTCTTCCTGGAGGCGGGCTACACGGCCGCGTCCTCCACCTCCGTGCCCCAGCGCGCGCTGGAGCTGGCCGGGAAGCGCGTCCCGGCGTTCCTCGTCCGGCGGTTCATGCAGCCGGTTCGCGACGGCTACCGCATCTGGAAGTTCGAGCGGCGCTGACGCCTCACTTCGCCTTCGGCGCCGCGGGAGCCTGCCCCAGCGCCACGCTCCCCAGGATGAGGGTGCCCGCCGCCAACATGGTGGGCGTCACCGGCTCGCCCAGGAGCAGCCAGGCCCAGGTCAGCGCGAACAGCGGCACCAGGTAGGTGACGACGGCGGCGCGCGGCGCACCGATGCGCTGGATGAGGCGGTAGAACACCGCGTACCCGAAGCCGGTGCAGATGACGCCCAGGGCCGTCGCCGCCAGCCAGGGGCGCATGCCGATGGGCTCCGTGGGCCACGTGGCCACCGCGAAGGGCAGCAGCAGCACCGCGCCGCAGGCCAGCGTGGCGGCGGCGACCGCGGCGGCTGGCAGTCCGGTGAAGTGGCGGCGCACCAGGTTCGAGCCGATGCCATAGAGGAACGCGCCCGTGGTCCCCGCCGCCGCGGCCCAGGCGACGCTCGTGCCCGCGGCCTTGCCGCTGGCCAGCACCACCACCCCTGCGAAGCCCACGAACAGCGCCACCGCGCGCCGGCCCCCGATGCGCTCGCCATAGAAGAGGAACGCCACCAGGGCGGTGAAGAGCACCGCCATGCTGTTGGTGATGGCCCCGACGCCCACGGGGGCCTGCCGCGCGGCCCAGGCGAACAGCGTGAAGGGCACCGCCGCGTTGACGACGCCCACCAGCGCCAGCCGGGGCCACAGCGCGGGACGGAGGGCCGAGCGCGCGCGCCAGAGGAAGGGCATCAGCACCGCCGCGCCCAGCACCAGGCGCAGCGCCACCAGGGGAATGGGGCCGAAGGCCGGCGCAGCGATGCGCAGGAACAGGAAGGACGTGCCCCAGATGGCCGCCAACCCGCCCAGTTCCAGCGGCGTGAGCCACGCCCGGTTGAAGGTGGGAGTCACGGCCTGGGGATGGGTGGGAACGGATGCGCTCATGGCGGCCCCCTCGTACGAGGAAGGAATCTGACTTCTGTCTGGCCCTCTCTTCACGCCGAGGCCCTTTCTTCACAAGCGCATCCTTTCCGTGTCAGACATGAGCCAGATTTGAGGCTCGTCCCCATGCCCCTTCACACCGACCTGCTCCCCGCCCTGGCGGCCTTCGAGTCCGCCGCCCGCCACCAGAACTTCGCCCGCGCGGCGGAGGAGCTGCACCTGACCGCGAGCGCCGTCAGCCACCACGTCCGCAAGCTGGAGGACCGCCTGGGCGTCGCGCTCTTCCAACGGCATGCCCGGGGCGTGGCGCTGACGGCCGAGGGGCGCCAGCTCGCGGACGCCGCCAGCAACGCCCTGTCGGACATGGACCACGTGCTCGGGGGCCTCAAGCATTCGCGGGACGAGGACGCCGTGGTGCGCGTCACCACGGTGCATTCGCTGGCCTATGCGTGGCTGCTGCCGCGCATGCCGGAGTTCACCACGCGGCATCCGCGCATCCGGATCCACGTGGACACGGAGATGGCGCTCACCCGCTTCGACGAGGGCGGGCCGGACCTGGGCATCCGCTACGGCCAGGGGCCCTGGCCCGGCCTCAGCGCGCAGCCGCTCATGGACGACGCCCTGTTCCCCGTGGCCTCGGCGCGGCTCGCGGGCATCGAGCACGTGCGCGACGCGGCGGACGTGGCGAAGCTCCCGCTCATCGCGGACCTGAGCCGTCAGGGCTGGCAGGACTGGTTCCGCTCGGCGGGCGTGCGCGGGGCCAGGTTCGAGGAGCGCTACAGCTTCAGCGACACCACCGGCGCGCTGATGGCCGCGGTGCAGGGCCTGGGCGCGGCGCTGGCGCGCGAGAAGATCGCCACGCCCTACTTCGCGGACGGCCGCCTCATCCGGCTGCCCGGGCCCATCGTGCCCACCCGCGCCAGCTACTTCGTGGTGTACCCCGCGCACCGGCGATTGCGTCCGGCCGCGCGCCTCTTCGTGGACTGGCTCTTGGCACAACGCGACAGCGCGTCAGTGCCGCCGCCCACGACGCAAGGCGTTGCACCGTCACGCAGGAAAGTTTCCCAACAACATGCTTCAGCCCAGGGTGATGACAAACCCTCCCAATGACATGCATTTACTTGTCTGGGAAACAGGTTCACAGTGGCCGCGCCGTTCCCTCACGAGGAGCACGCATGCGCACTCTGGTGAAGTCGCTGTTGGCTTTCTCCGCTGTGGTGTCGCTGGCCCCCACGGCTGCCCTTGCCATTCCGCCCCAGTGCATCGACTGTTGGCTGCCCGACTGCAACGTGCTGTGTCACATTGGGTCGGAGCAGATGACCTGTGCTGAGTACTACGGCTACGCCTGCGTTGCCGGCGCGGCGGTCTCCGAGCCCACCGCATCCGTGACCGGAGCCGAGGCCCGCCAGGCAGAGGAGTCCTCGCAGGTGTGCAACGAGGAGCACCCCGCCGCCGAGCAGTCCCTCACCGCCGGCACCTGAGCCGCGGTCCGTTTCCTCGCGAGGCCCGGGCTTCATGTCCGGGCCTCGCTGTCGTTCCTGTCGTGACACGTACCGGCCGTGCGCTCCGACGGTGAACCACTCCCCAGCCCCCAGGCAGCCAGGCACCCCCGCACTTTCGCTTGTGTCCGCCTCCCCTGCTCCGTAGGTTGCGGGCAGTTATATGGGCTCCCATACAAATCGGCCGCCACCACCCCCGGAGGTATCCGGAGAGGTGCGCGCGGCCATGGACGGCGTGCGGCGGCTGGTACGGCTGCTGCGAGTCTCCGCTCGCGCTTCCGAACGGCTGGTCGGTATCAGCGGCGCCCAACTCTTCATCCTCCAGGAACTGGCGGAGAGCGGGCCCTGCTCCATCAATACGCTCGCGGAGCGCACGCTCACGCACCAGAGCAGCGTGTCCGTCGTCGTCACCAGGCTCATTGAGCAGGGGCTGGTGAGCCGCCGCCGCTCCGACGAGGACGGCCGCCGCGTGGAGGTGGCGCTGGAGCCCAAGGGCCGCGCGCTCATCCGCAAGGCGCCGCCCATGGCCCAGGCCCGGCTCATCTCCGGGCTGCGCGGGATGAAGCCCGACGTGCGCGCGGGACTGGTCCAGGGGCTGGACGCATGGGTGCGCGCCCTGGGGCTCGACGGGGACGTGGCCCCGCTCTTCTTCGAGGAAGAAAACGCGCGCCCTTCGCGGCGCGGAAAGACACAGGAGCACACCGATGAAGAAACCTGATGGGGAACGCATCGAAGAGGGCCTGGGCGAGGGCGCGGAGGCGCGTTCCAGCCTCCCCGTGGCCCCGTCGATGGGCCCCGCGCTCGCCAGCCTGCGCACCCCTCCCGTCTCCGTGTCGGTGGACTCCCGCACCGTGCTCATCAGCGGCATGGCGGTGGTGCTCGCGGTCCTCGCGGGCCTGGTGGCGCAGGGGCTGGGCTCCCTCATCCACTTCGTCACCAACCTGGCCTTCTTCGGGCGCCTGTCCGTGCAGCCGGTGTCGCCCGGAGACAACACGCTGGGCGGCTGGGTCATCCTGGTGCCCGTGGCGGGCGCCATCATCGTGGGGTTGATGGCGCGCTACGGCTCGCGGGCCATCCGGGGCCACGGCATCCCGGAGGCCATGGAGCAGGTGCTGTTCAACCAGAGCCGCATCCCGCCCCGCATGACGCTGCTCAAGCCCCTGTCGGCGGCGATCGCCATCGGCACGGGCGGCCCGTTCGGCGCGGAGGGGCCCATCATCGCCACGGGTGGCGCGCTGGGCTCGCTGCTGGGACAGGTGCTCCACGTCACCGCGGACGAGCGCAAGGCGCTGCTCGCCGCGGGCGCCGCCGCGGGCATGGCCGCCACGTTCGGCGCGCCGGTGTCCGCCGTGCTCCTGGCCGTGGAGCTGCTGCTGTTCGAGTTCAAGCCCCGCTCCGTCATCCCCGTGGCCCTGGCCACCGCCACCGCCACCGGCGTGCGCATCGCCTTCATGGGCGGCGCGCCCGCGTTCGCCATCCCGGACCTGACGACTCCGTCCGGCAGCGCGCTCGCGTTCTACGGCGTGATGGGCCTCTTCATCGGCGCAGCCTCCGTGGCGTGCACGCGCGCGGTGTACTGGCTGGAGGACATGTTCGAGAAGCTGCCCATCCACTGGATGTGGTGGCCCGCGCTGGGCGCCATCGTCGTGGGCGTGGTGGGCTTCGTGTCCCCGCGCACGCTGGGCGTGGGCTACACCAACATCGAGGACATCCTGTCCGGCCGCTTCGTGGGGACGGCGATGCTCGTCTTCTGCGCGCTCAAGTTCATCTCCTGGTCCGTCGCGCTGGGGAGCGGCACTTCCGGAGGAACGCTGGCGCCCATCTTCACGCTGGGCGGCGGCCTGGGCTCCGGCCTGGGGTTGCTGGCCACGCAGCTGTTCCCCAGCCTGGGCGTGGACGTGCGCGTCGCGGCGCTGGTGGGCATGGCCGCCCTCTTCGCGGGGGCGTCACGCGCGCTGCTCGCGTCGGTGGTGTTCGCCTTTGAAACCACGCGGCAGCCGCTGGGCCTCTTGCCGCTGCTCGCCGGCTGCGCGGCGTCCTACCTGGTGTCCGCGCTGCTCATGCGGCACTCCATCATGACGGAGAAGCTGGCCCGCCGAGGCGCCCGCATCCCCACGGAGCTGGGCGCGGACGCGCTGGGGACGGCGCTCGTGCGCGACCACGGCCTCAAGCTCGTGGTGACGCTGCAGGCGGACATGCTCCTGGAAGAGGTGCGCACGTGGCTTGCGTCCGACGCCTCGGGCTCCAAACACCAGGGCTTCCCCGTCGTGTCCCGGGAAGGGACGCTCGTGGGCGTCGTCACGCGCAGGGACCTGCTGGATGGCCTCGCGAGCGAAGGCCGGCGGCTGCGAGACGTGGTGAAGCGGCCGCCCGCGGTCGTCTTCGAGGACAGCTCCCTGCGCGAGGCGGCGGACCTGATGATGGACGAGGGCGTGGGCCGCCTACCCGTCGTCTCCCGCGTGCAGCCCCAGCAGGTCGTGGGCATCCTCACCCGCAGCGACCTGCTCGCGGGCCACCGGCAGCGGCTGGCGAACGAACGCACGCGGGAGCGCGGCCTGGGCCCCACGCGTCCTCCGGCGCCCCGCCCCGCGTGAGCGCTCCGGCTCAGGTCGTCGCGGCGACCCGGGCCGGACCTGCCTTCGCCTCCTGCTCGCGGCGCAGCGCCGCGAGCGTCTGGCGGATGCCTTCCGCGTAAGGCGTCTTCTGCACCGTGCCCAAGAGGCCGCGCAGCGCGGAGTCGTCCATCAGCACGGGGTTCGTGAGCAGGTAGTACATCTCCACCAGCTCGCGCATGAAGGGATCGAAGAGGCCCGCCAGCCGGACCATCCCCTTCCCCATGGCCATCGTCTTCGGCGCGTGGCCCGTCTGCGCGAACATCTCCTTCACCATCTCGCGCTGCGTGGTGGCGCCCGCGCCCGCCAGGTTCCAGAAGCGGCCGTACGCGCGCGGCTCGTCCATCAGCGCGGTGACGATGGGGCCCACGTCGTTCACGAAGACGAACTCATGCGGCGTGTCCAGCGGCCCGATGAGCGGCGCGCGCTTGCCCTGGTTCGCCGCGACGAAGGCCCGGTACAGGAAGCTGCGCTCCACGCCCGGCCCGTAGAAGTCCGGCAGCCGGAGGATGGTGCCCTTGATCTTCCCCGCGGCGTCCGCCTCCAGCAGCAGGTCCTCCTGCGCCTTGCGCATGCGGCCCTTGTAGGAGTTCGGCTCGCGCGGATGGGACTCCGTCACCGTCGCGGTGCGCGGCAGGCCGTAGGGATAGACCGTGCCGATGAGCACCACCCGCTCCACGCCCTCCGCGATGGCCGCGTCCAACGTGCGGCGCATCAACTCCGGGTGCAGGTGGAACTGCCAGTAGTTCACCCCCACCATGTAGATGAGGGTCCGCACGCCCCGCGCCGCGGCCCGGATGGAGGCCGGGTCCTCCGGATTCCACGTCACCACCTCCGCTCGCGGATCCGCGCCGAACTCCCTGCGCAGGCTGCCCTCCGAGCGCCCCACCACCCGGTAGGCCCGCCCCTGCGCCTGGAGCGCCCGCGCCACGGACTGACCGATGACGCCCGAGGCGCCGAACAACGCCACCGTTTCCATGTCGCTCTCCCGGAAAATTGAACGGTCGAACTTTTTATAAACACCGTTCGGTGAACACCGTTCATTTATTGCTGTCCGTTCGTTCCGTCAAGGCCTACCCTCGTGACATGGGCATCACGGAGCGCAAGGAGCGACAGCGGGCGGAGCTGCGGGAGAACATCCTGCGGGTGGCTCGCGACATGGTGATGAAGGAGGGGTTCGGGGCCCTCTCCATGCGCAAGCTGGCGGACGCGGTGGAGTACGCGCCCGCGACGCTCTACCTGCACTTCGAGAACCGCGACGCCATCGCGCGGGAGCTGTGCGTGCGCGGCTTCCAGGAGCTGCTCGCGGCGCTGGAGCCGCCGGCCACCGTGAAGGAGCCCGTGGAGCGGCTGTCACGCATGGCGGAGGCCTACGTGGCCTTTGGCCTGAAGCACCCGGAGACCTACCGCCTCATCTTCATGGAGGACCCCAAGCTGTCCGCGGAGCTCTTCCAGGACAAGCAGCACGGCGAGGGCCCCCGGTCCTTCGCACTGCTGGTGAGGGCCTTCGAGGACCTGAAGGCAGCCGGCCGGGCCCCGGAGGCCACTCCCGCGGAGCAGCTGGCGGAGGTCTTCTGGGCGGGGCTGCACGGCATCATCAGCCTCAAGCTCACCTGCTCCGGGTTCCAGGGCTCACCGGCGGAGGCGCTGGCGCGAACCCTCGTCGCCTCGCTGGTGCACGCCTCGAAGCCCGCGCGGCGCTCCCGGTAGCTTTCGCCTCCACCCGCCGGGTGGCGTCCCGCGGCACGGCGCGGCCACGTGCCCGATACCGTCTTTTTACGTCGTGTATTGGATAGGGCCCTGTTTCATGGGGGAGGCTGGCGGGCGACCGAAGGGCCGCCGACTGGCATCCCGGTAACACGCCGTGTGAAGATTGGACGTCCCATGAAAAGGTCCCTTTCAACCCATCCCGGTGAGTCGGGCCAGGTGCTCGTGGAGTCCGCGCTGGTCATCCCGGTGATGGTGTTCCTCATCCTGGGCATCCTCCAGCTGGGGACGCTCCACCACGCGCGGCTGATGACGGAGTACGCCGCGTACCGGGCGGCGCGCGCGGGCATCGTCAACAGCGGCGACTGCGAGATCATGAAGAAGGCCGCCTACGCGGCGGTCCTGCCCACCCTGGGCCCCCCCAGCTCCGGCGGCAAGGGCCGGGTGGACACGCTCATCAACGTGGCGAAGGTCCATGACGCGTACACAGTCGGAAGCCAGGCCGCCCAGAACCAGCGCTTCCAGCAGGTGGACCTGGAGCGCGTGCGGGTGGAGGTGACCAACCCCCGGCGCAGCCAGCTGCCCACCCTCTTCGCCTCCTACGGCTCACACATGCAGGGCCTGGAGGTGGACTACGACGACATCCGCAATGCGCAGGTCATCGAGGCCAACCTCCTCACGGTGCGCATCACCTACTTCTATGAGATGCGCATCCCGTTCGCGAACTGGCAGCTGCACGCGTTCTACATGGGCCGCGAGGCGCTGAACGGCCTGGCCATGCGGGGCGTCAACTTCACCACCCAGAAGGTGAACGGCGGCAGCCTCACGGACCACCTGGAGGACGCGGGCGCGGGCCAGAGCCCGGACCACAAGAAGATCCGCGCGCTCGCGGACAGCAACGTCTTCGCCATCCCCGTCGTCGCGACCTATTCGATGCGCATGCAGTCCAACCTCCTCAACAGCGGCTCGCACGGCCCCAACGCGTGCGCCGTGGACGGCTAGCGTCTCCCCCGGCGCCGGCCAGAAGGACCCCCTCGATGTTTCGGATTCTGCGGAGGCTGCGGCGCGACGAGCGCGGACAGGCCATGGTGCTGGGGGTGGTGGTCATGCTGGTGCTGGCCGTCACCGTCATGGTGTCGGTGAACATCGGCCAGGGCGTGTACGAGAAGATCAAGCTGCAGGACGCCGCGGACGCGCAGGCGTACTCGCTGGCGGTGAAGGAGGCGCGGGCCTACAACTTCCTCGCGTACACCAACCGCGCGATGATCGTGCACTACTCCGCGATGCTCACGGTGATGTCCTACGTGAGCCACGCGGTGTACCTGGACCGCACCATCGGCGTGGCGGCCAAGTACCTGCAATACATCCCAGGCATCGGCGCCGTCTTCGCCGCCGTCTCCACGGCGATAAAAACGTGGAAGGTGACGGTGGAGACCGTCTCCCGATTACTCATCCCGGTGCTGACAGCGCTCAACATCGCGCTGTGGCTGGCCCAGGAGGCGATGCTGACGGGCACCCTCTTCGACCTCTACACCTCCAAGGGGCACGGGAACGTCATCGAGACGACCGACCCGAAGGCGGTCGTCACCAAGGACATGAATTCAGGGGACTCCTTCACGAAGACCGCCACGGTCTCCGCGTTGTTCAAGAACTCGACCGACATCAACTACTCCAACGCCAAGAACTTCCTGCACGTCCTGGACGACGGCCCCTTCAGCAGCAGTCCCACCATGGGTGTGGACCCCACCGGCATGATGACGCGGGGGAAGCTGGTGACGGGCAACAAGCTGTCGGATCCGAACATGGCCAAGTACCGCCTGCTCATGGGCAACCTGGCCAACGGCGTGCGCCGGCGGTGGACGGCCGAGGGCGAGGGGCCCATCCTCATCGGGCGCAGGTGGGAGTTCCGGCTGTGCGTCGTCATTGGCGAGCTGCGCATCCGCAAGACGGCGGACAGTCAAATCAAGAGCTTCGACGAGAACTTCGAGAACAACCGCAAGGATCAGCTCTTCGCGTCGGACGACATCCGCATCGAGGTGCGCCCCACCTGCTTCATCTTCGGCTGGAGCGACGTTTTCCGGCTGCGCTTCCGGGCGGCGGCGGACAACCGGGGCGGCTTCCACCAGGAATACGGCTCCAACAAGACGGATGACCACCACCCCTGGATGGGCATCACGCCGTTCGTCACGTCCGACACCAGCTTCGTCACCCCCCGGCAGAACCACTTCGGCTACCCGTGCAACCTCATCGTCCTGGGCAAGGACATGGGCGCGGACCGCACCGGCAACAAGCCGGTCTACGAGATGGAGAACCTGTCCCAGAACGCGTTCATGGCGGGCAGCGGCAGCGGCGAGTACGACAAACTCCTCAAAGAGAACACCCAAGAGGGCATCCGCGAGTCGTACCTGGACATGACCTGGCGTTACGTGGGCGGCAAGCAGGACGGCTACGCGGCGGACTTCCGCGAGCGCACGGGCGGCATGATGGCCATGGCGGTGGGCCGCGCCATCTACCACCGGCCCAACGCGTGGAAGGAGGAGCCCAACTTCTTCAACCCGCTCTGGACCGCGCGCCTGGCGCCCATCAACACGCACTGGGACGAAGACCACCTCAAGTGGATGGTGCCCGCCTGGGAGGACAGCGAATGGCTGCTCAACGGCATCAATTACTGACGCGGCCGGGCCGCCGCGCGGCGCGGGGCTCAGCGACGGTGGAGCTGGCGCTGCTGGCGCCGCTGCTCGTCGTGCTGGTCCTCTGGGCGAACTACTTCTGGGAGGTGCAGCGCGCGCGCCTGAAGATGGCGGAGATGGCGCGCTTCGTGGCCTTCGAGCGCACGGTGCGCCAGGACCTCAACGCCGTCGTCGCCGAGGCGAGGACGCGCTACCAGGACCTGGACGGCTCCACCAAGACGGGCACGCTGGGCACGGCCTACCGCAACGGGCTCACCATCAACGTCCAGGCCCGGAACGCGGAGGCGCCGCTCGAAGAGGTGGGGATGTCCGACCTGGGTGCGCAGTCGGGCGTGGGGGGCATCGCGGCCGCCGCGGTCAGCGCGCTGGGCGGCTCGCCGGCGCAGCTGGCCCAGGACATGGGCTTCGACCCCAGCGTCGGGGCGGTCCAGACGGACGTGCGGATCCGCCTGGTCAACCGCATCATCCCCCGGGAGATCGCCCTCTACACGACGGGCTTCGACGGCAATCAGCTGGACCTCCACTTCGAGGAGCACTTCTACCTCTACCACGACACGTGGAGGGCCTGGGGGCCGGGTGAGAATCCCGCGCAGACCTATCCGCGCGTGGAGCAGCTCACGCACGACCGCTCGAGCAACATCGTCTACGCGGGCGTGAGCGGCGGGACGCTGAACTCCATCGGGTCGGTGCTGGGCGTGCTGGGGATCGACTTCCCCTTCTCCGATGAATACATCCGCCAGTCCGTGGTCATCCGCGAGGTGCCGGCCGCGGGCAACTTCAACGCGGTCCGGCCCACGCGCACGGTGCCCGGCGACGTGCTCCAGGCCGCCTACTGGCGCAACGACACGAGCTACTGCTACGGCAACTGCGAGCCCAGCGCCATCAATACCAAGCGTGGCCTCTCCAGCTCCACCGGCCGGGATGCCAACTGGCCCATGCGCGCGTACCGGTGCCGGGGCAACTTCTTCCAGGGCGCCACCATCTCCAACGCGCCGGAATCCATCTACACGAAGTCCACCTCCGCGGCGGCGGCGTACTTCCACTACAGCGACGACGCCTGCACCCTCCCATGAGTGGACTGACGGACCGCACGGGCGCGCTCACGCGCTGGCTGGGCCTGGGCGGACTGCTCGCGCTCGTGGCCACCGCCGTGGTGTTGAAGGATCCGCCGGCTCCGGCGACGGCGCTCCCGGCGAAGCCGCCCTCGCAGCCGGAGGTCGCCCTGCCCCCGGCGCCGCCGTTCCCTGACGCAGGCGTGGGCAAGTTGATGCGCGTGATGCCGTCCTTCCCTGGCGCGGTGATGGTGCCCATGGGCCGGCTGATGACCAATGGCAGCCCCATGGAGATGGGCTACTTCGACACGGATCATCCGCCGGGCGAGGTGCTGGAGTACTACGCGCGGGAGTTCCGGCTGCGCGGCCGCAACATCGTCACGCAGGACGACGGCTCGGGTGGCGGCTCCGTGAACTACTACGACGAGCGGATGGGCGCGCTGGTGGCCGTCACCACCATCCGCGCGGGCGGTGCCACGACGCGCACGCTGGTGTTCCCCTCGCTGGTGGAGGCGCCCGAGGGCATCCACCTGCAGGGGACGGCGCCCGCGTCGCTGCCGCAGCCTCCGGGCGTGGTGACGGTGCTGCGCCTGGACGAAGGCAGCGGCGGCGCCAGCGCGGGCAGCACCACGCTCACGCAGGTGGCGCATGGCACGCCCGCGATGCTCGCGGAGTTCTACCGGGCGCAGATGCCCTCTCGCGGCTACATGCCTTCGGGCGGGCGCCTGGCGAAGGGCGTGGAGCTTTTGGAGTTCGAGCGCCCCGGTGAGCGGCTGTCGCTGACGCTGTCGCCGCTCGACAAGGACGGTCCCCCCGAATCCCTCATCACGTTCGTGATGGAACGTGCCCCTCTTCCCCAGGAGTCGAATCGATGAATGGCTGGTTGTCGCGAGGCTACCGGTGGCTGCGGCGTCCCCGTTCGCGGGGGCAGGCCATGGCGGAGTTCACGGTGTTGCTGATGGTGTTCATTCTCACCGGCGTCTCCATCACCACGTTCGCGCCGGATATGTTCGCGGCGCTCACCATCTACATCCGCGGCTTCTACTGCGTGCTGGGCTACCCCTTCGGCTGAGGCCCCGGCTCAGGGCACAGGCAGCCGGGGCAGCGTGAGCGGCACAACGTCCAACATGGGACGGGCTCCGGTGCCGCTCTTGCGCGCCGTCCAGGTGACCTCCGCGTCGCGCAGGGACTCCACGCCGAACACCGGCACCGTGGCCGCCGTCACCACGGTCACCTGCTCGCCGGACGCCAGGCGGAAGGTCTGCTCCCGTCCCTTGCCAGCGAAGAGGCCGGTGCGCAGGTCGGTGTCGCGCTGGCGGACGGGCGCGCCCCGGAGCGCGGCGTGGTCCGCGACCAGGTCCACCGGGATGGCGACGGGGGTGTTGGGCGGCACGGTGATGGCCAGCCGCTCCACCACGGCGCGGCCGGTACCGGCGCGAGCCACCCAGGCGATGATGAGGGCGCGGGGCGTCGTCTGGTAGTCCAGCTCCACCTGGTAGAGCGTGTCGCGTTCGCGCGGCGTCTCGCCCACGACGGCGGCGCGCACGGGGAAGGTGACCTGCTTCGAACGGACGGTGTATTCCACCCACGTGCCCACGACGGGCTGGAGCTGGCCGTAGAGCAGCAGCGGCGGCACCAGGGCGCGTGCCTCCGCGAGGCGCTCGGGGGCGATGGGCGGATCCTCGGGGGCGGGCGTTCCCGCGTCGGAGGTGGCCACCGTCGTAGTGGGCGGGGCGGGAGCGATGCCCGCGTCGGGCGCGGCGGACGTGGCCGGCGTGGCGGAGAGCAGCACGGCGGTGCACACGGGACACAGGAGGCGGCGCATGGGAACAGCACTATCGGTCCGGGGCTCCGCGCCGGACAAGTCCGGGGGACACATGGGACGGCTGCTGACGCTGCTCGCGTTGCTGCTCGTGGGCCTGGGGGCCCTGCCCGCGCGGGCGCAGGACGGCGCACCGGATGCGTTGTTCGGCCTGCCGCTCGTCGTGCGTGAAGGCGGCTGGGCGCGCTACGTGAACACGTCGCCGGACGGGCCTCCGGAGTTCGTGATCAAGCTGGGCGGTCCGGGACGCCACGAGGGCAAGCGTGGCCGCTGGGTCCTCATCGAGCTCGACGTCCCCGCCACCGGACGCGTGGGCTTCGACTTCCTGGTGGAGGGCGAGCGCTTCAGCGCGAAGAGCGTGCTGCTCATGCGTTTGCGAGTGCCCGGCCGTCCGCCGAACGACACGCCCGCGCCGTTCAACCAACCGGGCGCCGAGCGGAGGCCCCACCCGCTGCGGACGACGACGGAGACCCTCGCCGGCAAGAAGCTGGCGGTGTCGGAGTACTCGTACGCCGGAGGCATCACCGCCCAGTGGTCCCCCAGCGTCCCGGTGCTGGGCCTGGTGCGCGTCTCCGGCACGCAGTCGTTCCAGTTGGAGGCCTTCGGCGTGGGCGGAGACCCGTGGAAGGACGCTACCGCCGCCGGGAAGTAAGGCCCGCACCGACGAGCGCGGCCCGCACCGCGTCCTCGTCCGAGCTCGCGAGCCGAGCCGCCAGCAGCAGCCGCGTCCCGTGCCCCGCCTGGAGGCGCACGCGAGGCAGGTCCCCCGTCTCCCGCTGGAACGTGAACCACTCCAGCCGGGAGAACGGCGTGCGCCGCCCCAGCGAATCGATGAAGCCCGGGGGGCCCAGGAACAGCGCGGGCACTCCATGCAGGCCCACGCCCGCGAGCCACCCGGCGACGCCCAGGCAGAACGTGGCGAGCGCGGGCCGGCCCTCCGACGAGAAGAGCCGCAGACCCACCAGCGCCAGCACGGCCATCGTCGCGAGCACCAGCGCATAGGTGCCCATCTCCGCGCGCGAGCGCAGCGCCAGGAGCCTTCCGCCGCGCAGCAGCCCCACGAGCGCGCCCAGCGCCACGAGCGCCAGTCCCGCCGCGGCCACCGCCACGGCCAGCGCCATCATCCCGGGACGGCCTCCCAGCTCCCGCGACTCGCGCACGAGCCACGCCGCGGAGCCCGTGAAGAAGGCCAGCGTCACGCCATGGAAGGCGGCCGTGGAGACGGGGCGCGTGGGGACCAGGGAACGACTCACCCGGTTGTCTCTACACCACCTGAGCCCCAGGACCCGAGCACCCACCCGGGAAACCTCCGGCATCCCATGGTTCCGGCACTACCAGAAAAAGCCGCTTTCAATGAATTTACCTATCTCTTAGAATCTTTTCCGACGTCGCGGCCCCGGCGTTCCGGGGTCGATCACCCCCGCAGTCTCCAGGAGGTTCCGGATGCTTCGTCGCACCGCCCTGGCCCTCGTCCTGTGCGCCACGTCCTGCACACAGGCTGAAGGGCCCTCCGCAACAGAGTCCCCTCCCCCCGAACAGCAGGAAGTCCTGGGCCGGGCCGAACAGGCCGCCGAGTCCCTGGAGACGCCCGGTGAGGCGAACAGCATCCGCTTCCTGGAGCAGTCCTCCTTCGGTCCCAAGCTGGCGCGCGGCGTGGCCCCCGCGCCGGTGGGCACCGTGGAGCGCGTGATGTCCGTGGGCATCACCCAGTCGCTCACGGACCAGTTCGCGCTCCAGCCCGCCACGCCGTATGACGGAGAGAGCGCCCAGGACCTGGGCTCGCAGTTCTTCCAGCGCGCGGTGACGGGGGAGGATCAGCTCCGCCAGCGCGTGGCGTTCGCGCTCAGTCAGATCCTCGTCGTCTCCCAGAACGGCATCCCGGAGTCCACGAAGACGCCCTACGCGGACTCCAAGGTGGCGCTCGCGGGGTACATGAACCTGCTGTCGCAGCACGCCTTCGGCAACTTCCGCACGCTGCTGGAGGCCGTGACGAAGGACCCCGCCATGGGCCGCTACCTGGACATGGCGAACAACCGCGCCTTCGACAAGAACGGCAACCCCATTGACCCGAACGAGAACTACGCGCGGGAGATGCTCCAGCTCTTCACGCTGGGCACGGACAAGCTGAACAACGACGGCACCCCGCTGCTGGACGCCAGCGGCAACCGGCAGCGCGCGTACAGCGAGGAGCAGGTGAAGGCCTTCGCGCACGCCCTGTCCGGCTGGACCTGGAACGCCACGGGGTGTCCGGCCAAGGGCGCCGCCAACAATACGCCCGACTACAAGAACCCGCTGATGCCCTGTGACAACAACCACGACACGAGCAGCCAGACGCTCCTGCGGGGCGTCACCACCACGGCGGGCGGGAACAGCACCACGCATCTGACGCAGGCGCTGAACAACGTCTTCAACGACGCCAACGTCCCGCCCTTCATCAGCAAGCAGCTCATCCAGCACCTGGTCACGAGCAACCCGACGCCCAACTACGTCCGGCGCGTGGCCAACGTCTTCAAGAACGACGGCACCGGGACGCGCGGCAATCTCCAGGCGGTGGTGCGCGCCATCCTGGAGGACACCGAGGCGCGTGGCGCCCAGCCGCCCGTGGCGCTCAGGCCCGGCTATGGCCACCTGCGCTCGCCCGCGCTGTTCGTCACCAACGTGGTCCGCTGGTTGGATCCCACGCTGGACACGGCCACCAAGGACCCGGGGCTGAAGCTCAGCAACTGGAGCAAGTCGATGAACCAGTGGGTGAGCCGTCCGCCCTCCGTGTTCAGCTTCTACCCGCCCAACGCGCCGCTGCCGGGCGCGGACGGCCTCGTGGGCCCGGAGTTCGCCATCCTGGACACGGCCACCATCACGGCCCGCGCCAACTTCCTGCACGAGTTCCTCTACGCCAACAGCGCGGCCAACGCGGGCATCACCGTGGACTACGACCTCTTGCCGTCCACCAACCCGGAGCTGGTCGCGTACGTGGGCCGCTACTGGCTGCACGGCACGATGGCGCCGGAGCTGGAGCAGAAGCTGCTGACGGCGATGGGTGACAGCCGGGCGAACACGCTCATCCGCAAGAAGAAGCTGGCGCTCTACCTGACGCTCCTCTCCCCCTCCTTCCAGATCCAGCGGTGAACCCCATGACCACGACCCGTCGACAGTTCCTCCGGCGCGCCACGCAGGGCCTGGGATTCCTGGCCGCCGCGGCCGCCCTTCCCCGCTGGGTGGGCAACGCCCACGCCGCCACCATCGGTGGCTACTCCGGCAGCCGCGTCGCCGTCTGTGTCTTCCTGCTCGGAGGCAATGACAGCAACAACATCCTCATCCCGCGCGAGACGAACGCCTACGCGAAGTACCTGGCCGCCCGTCCCACCATCGGTCTGAAGACGGACCAGATGGACCTCATCAACCCCACGGACCTGGCCGCGGGCTCGTTCGCGCTGCCCAAGACGCTTTCGAAGCTGCGCGCGCACTTCGAGGCGGGCCGCGCCGCGTTCGTGTGCAACGTGGGCCCGCTGGTGCTCCCGCTGACCAAGGCGGACTACCTGGCCGGCGGCACCACCGTTCCGGAGAACCTCTTCTCCCACAGCGACCAGCAGGACGCCTGGGCGAGCGCGCTGGCCAACCCTGGCTCCAGCACCGTCACCTCCGACATCAAGGTGACGGGCTGGGGTGGCCGCACGGCGGACAAGCTCCACGTGCTCAACACCAGCACGCCGCCGGACTACCCGGAGGTGACGTCGTTCGGAGGCAAGCCGCGCTTCTGCGCGGGCGTGGACCGCAAGCCCATGATGGTCGCCCCGGATGGCACGCTCTCGTTCCGCACCGTCAACACCCCGGCGTCGGACTTCGACCTGCTCCAGCAGGCGGCGCTGGCGGACGTGATGACGGTGCAGGATGGCAACGTGCTGGAGACGGCCTACGCGGGCGTGTTCACCACGGCGCAGACCTTCTCCGCCGCCCGCGCCGCCGCGCGCGACGCGGCGTGGGCCCAGTTGCCGCAGGCCACCCGCGACGCCATCGAGGGCTACTTCGTGCCCACGCTGCCGCCAGAGGACACCGTGAAGTGGACGCTGCACACGCAGCTCTACCAGGTGGTGCGCGACCTGGTGGCGGGCGCCATGCCGGTGAGCAACGCGGGCCTGGGCCTCAAGCGTCAGGTGTTCTCCGTGGGCTTCGGCTCCTTCGACACGCACCAGAACCAGGACGTGGACCAGCCGAAGCTCCTGGAGCAGCTGGACTTCGCGCTCGACGCGTTCCAGAAGTCGGTGACGTTGCTGGAGACCCAGGCCGCGTTCGGCTCCAACGCGCCGCAGGCCACGCTCTTCACCATGAGCGACTTCAACCGGACGCTGCTGGAGAACGGCGACAGCGGCACGGACCACGCCTGGGGTGGCCACGCCATCGTCCTGGGCAACCGCGTGGCGGGCAAGAGGCTCTACGGCACCTTCCCCAACCTGGACCTGTCGGGCTCGTTGGACGGGTCCACGGACGAGCGCGGCCGCTGGATTCCCACGCTCACGGTGGAGCAGTACGGCTGGACGCTGGCCTCGTGGCTGGGGCTGAACACCGCCGCGGAGCGCGACTACGTGTTCCCCAACCTCACCGGCTACCTGGCGGACGCGGTGGCGCGCAACTTCCCGGCGCAGGCGCGCAAGGCCAAGGTGGGCTTCATGCTGGCGGACTGACGCCGGCATGAATGAAGAAGGCCGCGAGCCTCGCCGGGCTCACGGCCTTCTTCGCGGGCATGTGACTACTTCAGCTCCGCGAGCACGTCGAACACGGAGGGACGGTGCGGCTTCCAGCCCAGCGCGCGGGCCCGCTTCGCGCGGATGCGGCTGTTGGACGCGAGCGCCAGCCGCCCCAGCTCCACGCCCCAGCGCTTCTCCCCTTCCTGAAGCGGCATGCTGCCCACGGGCAGGTGGAGGCTCTTGCCAATGGCCGTCACCACGTCGCGGAAGTTCGCCTCGCCGCTCTCCGCGAAGAAGAACGTGCCGGCCGGCGCGCGCTCCAGCACCAGGAGGTACAGGTCCGCCAGGTCCTCGATGTGCACGTTGGACCAGACGTTCTCCCCCTTCCCGATGTAGCGCGCCGTGCCTGTCTCGCGCGCGTACTGGATGAGCGGCGGCAGCTGCACGCTGTCCGGGTTCAGCCCCAGGCCCTTGCCGTAGATGAGGCACGGGCAGATGACGTTCGTGTGGATGCCGTCCTTCGCGGCGTCCAGCACCGTCTTGTCCAACGAGATGCGCGCCACCTTCTCCGGGACGGGCTCGATGGGCGTGTCCTCGTCGTGCACGCCCGCCGTCAGCTCGCCGCCCGCGTCGGTGGCGACGATGCTGGAGCCGCTGGTGTGGATGAAGTGCTTGCCGGAGCCCTTCAGCGCGGCGAGCAGCGCCTCCACCACCTTGCGCTCGTCCGCGGACGCCGCGTTGATGACCGCGTCAGCTTCCTTCGCCAGCCGCGCGAGCGCGTCCAGGTCATCGAACGAAGCGACCGTCGCCTGGATGCCGCGCGCCTCCAGTTCCTTCGCCTTGTCCTGCGTCCGGGCGGTGCCCACCACCTGGTGCCCCGCCGCCATCAACCGCGCCGCCACCGATCCGCCGATGTACCCCGTCGCGCCCAACACGAAGACTTTCATGATCCGCTCCCGTGAATGGGAGGGAACCTGCATTGTTCCCCCATGGGCGGGTAGTGGCTTGCCGGGCACATGTCCTGTTCCTAGAGTTCTCGAATGACCCTCATCCAGGAGCCGCTCGCAGGGCTGGGCGCCTTCGTGCGCACGCTCGAAACGGGCAGCTTCAGCGCGGCGGCCCGGGCGCTCGGCGTCTCCCCTTCCGCGGTCAGCAAGACGGTGGCCCGCCTGGAGGGCCGGTTGGGGGTGCTGCTCCTCCAGCGAGGCACGCGGCGGCTCCAGCCGACACCGGAGGGGCTGTCCCTCTTCGAGCGGGGCCAGCGCATCGTGGCGGAGCTGGAGGCGGCGCAGGGCGAACTGCGCGAGTCGAAAGGCCCACGGGGCCCGCTGCACGTCACCGCGCCCATGGACCTGGGCCGTCACTGGCTGGTGCCACGGCTGCCGGCGTTCCTCGCCGCGTATCCCCAGATTCAGTGCGCGCTGGGGCTCACGGACCGCTTCATCGACCTGGTGGAGGAGCGCGTGGACGTGGGGCTGCGCATGGGGGAGAGCGCGGACACGCGGCTCGTGCGGCGGCGGCTGGGAGAGTCTCGCGCCGTCATCTGCGCCTCGCCCGCGTACCTGCGCCGGCACGGCACGCCGCGGAAGGTGGCGGACCTCCAGCGCCACGCGTGTCTGGCCTACCTGCGCGGCGGCCAGCGCGTCCCGTGGCGACTGGATGGCAAGGAGGTGGACGTGCCCGGCCCCTTCGCGTCCGACAACAACGAAGCGCTGCTGATGTTGGCGCAGGAGGGCCTGGGCATCGCGCGCATCCCGGAGTTCGTCGCCACGCAGACGCTGGCGTCCGGACGGCTGCGGGCCGTGCTCGGCGAGGTGCACTCGCCGGGGCCCGACGTGTTCGTCGTCTATCCGGAGCGCCGGCACCTGTCGCCTCGCGTCCGAGTGTTCGTGGACTTCGTGGTGGAGGCGTTCGCGCGCGAGGAGGCAAAGCCGGGCACGAAGCCCCGGCCTCGCCGGTGACGACGGTCAGTAGACCTTGTCGTTCTTCTCCACGCCGAAGGGGGAAGCCGGCATCTGGATTCCGTTCACCGTCGTCCCGCCGTTGTGGATGGCGGGGAACATGGGCTCCATGCTCTGCGGGAACCCGAACGCGGGCTTCGTGAGCTCATCCAGGCGCCCCATCTCCTCGGCCGTGAGCTTCACGTCGGCGGCCTTCAGGTTGTCCTCGAGCTGCGCGATCCGCCGCGCGCCGATGATGGTCGAGCCCACTCCCGGCTTCGCCATGACCCAGGCCAGCGCCACGCGCGCCGGGGTGCTCTCGTGCGCACGAGCGATGGCCTCGAGCGCGTCGACGACGGTGTAGGTCTTCTCGTTCAGGTAGGGCTCGATGAAGGCGCCCCGGTCTCCCTTCAGCTGGCCCGCGTTCTTGCGGGTGTACTTGCCGCTGAGCGCGCCGCTCTTGAGCGGGGACCAGGGGGTGATGCCGAGCCCGTGCTCCAGGGCCATGGGGACCAGCTCCTGCTCCACGCTGCGCTCGAGCAGCGAGTACTCAATCTGCAACCCGATGAAGGCCGACCAGCCCCGGAAGCGCGCGGTGACGTTGGCTTCGACGACCTTCCAGGCAGGCGTGTCGGAGACGCCGAGGTAGCGGACCTTGCCGGCCCGGACCAGGTCCTCGAGCGCGGCCATCGTCTCGTCCATGGGCGTGTGCTTGTCCCAGTTGTGCAGCCAGTAGAGGTCGATGTAGTCGGTCTGCAGGCGGCGGAGCGAGTTCTCGCACGCCGAGATGATGGACTTGCGGCCGGAGCCGCCCCCGTTCGGGTCGCCGGGGTAGAGGTTGCCGCTGAACTTCGTGGCGATGACCAGGCGGTCGCGCCGGGCAGCGTGCTTGCCGACGTGGTCACCGATGATCTTCTCGGAATGGCTCTTCGTGTAGAAGTTCGCGGTGTCGATGAAGTTGCCGCCCAGTTCGATGAACCGGTCGATGATGTGCTGGGACTCCTCCACGCTGGTGCCCCAGCCGAGGTCTTCACCGAACGTCATCGCACCAAGGCACAGCGGGCTCACGCGCAGGCCGGAGCGGCCGAGCGTGACGTAGTGGTCGAGAGGCATGGGGTCTCCTGGGGATGTGTTACCGTTTCAGGGAGGCCGAACTGGTTCAGCCTTGAACTGATTTAATTTTGTACCAATTTCCGCGCAAGGGCTCATGTCGAGAATCGACCCGGCGAAGATCTGGTCGCTGAACTACAACCTGCTGATGTCGGTCATCTCCGGTGTCTCCCCCGACATCTCCGGGCTGGGGTTGGACACGAAGGAGCTGTTCGTGCTGGCGCAGGTGGAGGAGCACCCCTACCCGGCCGAGCTGGCGGCGACGCTGAGCATGCCGAAGCCGACGGTGACGGTGTACGTGAAGCGGCTGGAGGCGGCGGGCTTCCTGCGCCGGGAGATTGACGCCGAGGACCTGCGGCGGCACCGGCTGCAGGTCACCCCGGCGGGCCGCAAGGTGACGGCGAAAGGGCTCGCGATGCTGTCGGAGGCGTTCGGCGCGCGGCTCGGTCGCTTGAGTGCGGCGGAGCAGGCCGAGCTCCGGAGCCTGCTCGAGAAGCTGAGCTGACGGCGGCTTGAATCCTGCCGAACCCCTGGTGCGTAATTCCGGCCATGACGCCGAGGCGACTTTTCGCCCGGCCGGGGGTTTCCCATCCATGCAGAAGCGTCGTGCGGGTGAAGTGGTTCTGGGTGCACTGGTGTGCTGGATGCTCGCGGCCTGTGGCGGCGACGACAAGGTGAAGGTCCGGGGGCACGTCACCAACGGAGGCGGTCAGCAATCACAGGGGCTCGTCGACGGCGCGCCCGCGCTGGCCGGGGATGGAACGGTCTCGGCGGCGACCACGGTGCGGATCAGCCGCGTGGTGGCGTCCGGAGACCTGACGACGCTGGCGGAGGCCGACGTCGCGGCGGATGGCAGCTACACGCTGGAGCTGGACGACGAGGGGCAGCGGCTGATCATCGAAGCGGTGAATGCGTCCGCCGCCACGGTGGGCTCCGCGGTGCTGGACTCCACGACGCCGCGGTCCGGCCAGGACGCGCGCACGGCGCCGCCCATCACGAGTGAGTCCTCGCTGGAGGCGGAGGTCTTCGTCCAGATGGTGCGGGACGGGGACTCGCCGGAAGGCGTGGACACGGTGGACCTGCGCGCGCGGTTGAACTCGGAGCAGGCGGCGGCGGTGCGCGGCCAGCTCAAGGCGACGGCGGCGGAGTCGGTGGAGGCGTTGAGCGCGGCGGTGCGCGCGGCGCAGGCGACTCGGATCAAGGCGTACGCCCGGGCTGGCGTGGCCGTCACGCAGGAGCAGCTCTTCAGCGCGTCGTGGGCTGCGTCCGCGCAGTTGGACGCGTCACTGGATGCCGGCGGACAGTCCGCGGTGGGCGCCTACGACACGTTCTTCGCGGCGGTGCGCGCGGCCACGCCCCAGGCGAACGACGCGCAAGACCAGCAGGCGGAGCGCGAGGCGAGCGTGTCCTATCGCATCGCGGTGGACGCGCGGCTGTCCTCGGGAGCGGGCATCGCGGTCGCGGACGCGTCGGTGCGAGCCGCCGCCGCGCTGGAGGCCCGGGCCACCGAGGCCGCCGTGAAGGCCCTGCTCCAGGGCGCGAGCGCCACCGACCTGACGCTGCAACAGGCGAACACCGCCGCCACGTCGCTGCGCGCGAACCTCTCTTCCGCCACGGCGGCCAACGCCGCCGCGACGGCCTGGGCGAACTACAACACCCAGCTCGCCACCGGCGGAAGCGCGTCCGTGATGGGGGCCCAGCTGGGGGTGACGAGCAGCAACCAGCTCGCCTTCGACTCGGCGGTGCATGCGGGCGCGCAGGCGGGCGCGACGCTCGAAGCCGCGCTGGGCACGGTGCTGGAACAGTCCGGCAAGGCGTCCGCCACGGCGCTCGCGGACGCGGTGGTCAACGCCTTCGCCACCTATGACGCCGCGGTGCGAGGCGGCGCCACAGCCACCCTGGTGGCCTTCGGACCCAAGGCCACCACCGGCGTGGAGCTGCTGATCATCTCCGAGGGCTCGTTCCGCCTGCGGTAGGTGTGGAGCTCTCCGCTCGCTGCTCCTCCCGCCGCAGCGAGCGGTCCAGCACGAAAGTCCCGAACGGCACCAGCGACGCGCCGAACACCGTGAGCGAACGGCGCGCCGTCCAGCCGTGTTCGGATGCCGCGCGGAACAGTGAGGACACGAAGAGCAGGAACAACAGCCCGTGGACGCTGCCTGTAATCCGCACCGCCAGGGGCTGAGCGAACAGGTACTTCACCGGCATCGCGATGAAGAGCAGCCCCAGGAAGGACATCCCCTCCAGGAAGGCCACCCACCGCAGCTGTCTCAGCGCATTCATGTGTCCACCCAGGGCCAGCGCGGCCGGAAGACCATCAGAACCAACACGCAGAAGAACGGCACGGCGGCCCAGAGTGCCCCCGCCACCGTGCGCCGCTCACGGGACGCCATGGCCACCAGCGCCAGCTGCGACACCAGCGACAGCGTCAACCCGCCCAGGATCCACGCCTCCGTCAATGCGATGTTGAACTGGAGCGTGAGCAGGTAGCCCGCCGTCCACGTCACCACCAACCCCGGTGACGCGATGGCGTGCACCGCGCGCTTGCGGTCCCGGGACTCCGTCGCGACCAGCGCCCCCACGAGCCCGCCGCCGTAGAGCACCACGCCCACGAACTTCAGCAGGAGCAGCAAGCGGTAGATCAACACCCCGTCACACGTCCCTGGCACGCCGTGGCGGCCATCGCCACGAAGCCCCGTCCGTATGACACGGGCCCCACGCCCACCGTAAGTGGCGGAAACGCCATATTTCGACGACTTCCCGCCACGACTTACCTTGGCGGGAACCCACCAGCCCTGGCATCGTCCCGACATGCACACCGTGGCAATCGTCGCGCTGGACGGAGTGGTGCCCTTCGACCTCTCGATTCCCACCGAGGTCTTCCGCCATGTGCGGCTGCCCTTCGGCGGCCCCGGCTATCAGGTCCGCGTCTGCGGACTGACGCCGGAGGTCCACGCGGGCGCGTTCCGGGTGAAGACCCATTATGGCCTGGGCGCCCTGGCGCGCGCGGACACCATCATCCTGCCCGGCATCACGGATGTCTCCGGGCCCGTGCCGCCCAGGCTCGTGAAGGTCCTCCGCGCGGCCGCGGGCCGGGGCACGCGCATCGCATCCATCTGCTCGGGAGCGTTCCTCCTGGCCGCGACAGGGCTGCTCGATGGGCTGCGCGCGACCACGCACTGGATGGCCACGGAGGAGCTGGCCCGGCGCTTCCCGTCCATCCAGGTGGATCCGAATGTCCTCTACGTCGACAACGGCCAGTTCCTCACCTCCGCGGGCGCGGCGGCGGGGCTGGACCTCTGCCTGCACATGGTGCGGCGCGACCATGGCGCCGCGGTGGCGGCGGACGCTGCGCGGCTGGCCGTGATGCCGCTGGAGCGCGACGGCGGCCAGTCCCAGTTCATCACCCACGTGCCTCCCGCCCCCGAAGGCGCGTCGCTGGAGCCGCTCCTGCACTGGATGGAGGACCACCTGGACCGGCCACTGACGCTCCCAGCCCTCGCCCGGAAGGCGGCGATGAGCGAGCGCACCTTGAGCCGCCGCTTCCGGGAGCAGACCGGCACCACTCCCCTCCAGTGGCTCCTCCACGCCCGCGTGCGCCGCGCCCAGTACCTGCTGGAGACCACCGAGCAGTCCGTGGAGGCCGTCGCTGAAGAAGTGGGCTTCGGCTCGCCCACCTCTTTCCGCGAACACTTCCAGCGCTTCGTCACCACCAGCCCCCTCGCCTACCGCCGCGCGTTCCGGGGAGCAGAACGCCTCAGTGCTGGTGGCCGAAGCGCACCTCCACCGCCGGGTGCGCCGCGACAAAGGCGCGCAGCTTCTTGAAGCTCTCCACGCCCCGGGGCCCGTCGTCCGTGAAGGAGCCCGGCTCCACGTCGTGCTCCCAGCCCCAGCGCGTGTGGCTGGCGTCGCCCAACAGCAGCACCGGCCCCTTCGTGGAGCGCACGAGGTACGCGGTGCTGCCCGGCGTGTGCCCCGGCACCCAGAGAGCCCACACGGAGCCGTCCCCGAAGACGTCCACCGCGCCGTCGAAGAGGCCCTTCGGGTCGGCCGTGTAGTTCCACTCCGACAGCGCCGGCTTGCCCTCCAGCGCGCGGTCCGTGGCGCCCTGCACCACCAGGTTCCGGAAGGCGCGGAGGCCCGCCTCACCCGGGCCGGTGTACACGGGCGTCCCCGCCGGTGCGTCCGCCATGCCGCTGATGTGGTCCGGGTGCAGGTGCGTGAGGAAGACGCCAGAGAGCGGCTGGGGCTGCTTCGCCAGCCACTCGCCCAGCGGCGCCAGCACCGTCATCTTCTCCATGTGCATCGCGCTCGTGACGATGCCGCCCAGCGCCGCGCGGTCCGGCGCATCCCGCAGCGCCGTCTCCACGCCGGTGTCCACGATGTACATGCCCTTCGTGGGATGACGAATCGCGTGGAAGAAGACCTGCACGGGCTCGTCCCCGTCCTCCAGGTGCGCCGCCTTCGCCGTCGGGTGGTCCAGGTTGATGAGGCCGCTTCGGTCCACGGCCCAGTCGCACGAGGTGACGGTCTCCAGTTCCACCGGCCCGGGCACATCCAGCTCCGCGAGCAGCGCGTCCGCCGGCCGCGTCACGCCGAGCGTGGACTTCTGGACGCCGTGCGAGGACGTGGCGCAGCCAGTGGCGAACCCAGCGACACAGAGGCAGAGCGCGAGCAGGGAGGACTTCATGACGGACACCTTCTTCCTTTCGGCGCGAGGCACCGGGCGTTCGGGACAGGCGGCACGATGCGCGATGCGCTCATGGATGGGAATCCGCGAAATCGGCATGATGCCATCCATTCATGGATATCTCCTGGGACGACGCCCGGCTGTTCCTCGCCATCGCGGAGACGGGCAGCTTCAGCGGGGCCGCGCGGAGGCTGCGCATCGGACAACCCACGGTGAGCCGGCGGCTGGCCGCGCTGGAGTACGCGGTGGGCTCCGCGCTGTTCCGCCGGAGCGTGGATGGCGCGGCGCTCACGTCCGCGGGAGAGCGGTTGCTCGTGCCCGCGAAGAAGATGGCGGAGTGGGCCGGGGAGCTGCACCGCGCGGCGGAGTCCGCGGACAGCTCGCCCCGGGGCATCGTGCGCGTGACGGCCACGCCCTACATGAGCTTCGACTTCCTGGCCCCCTTCGCCGCCTTCGTCTCCCAGAAGCACCCGGGCCTGCGCCTGGAGGTGCAATCCCAGATTCAATACCTGGACCTGGGGCGCGGTGAGGCGGACCTCGCGCTGCGCGGACGGCTTCCCACCAGCGCGGACCTGAAGCTCGTGGACACGCTGGAGGTCCCCAACGCCGTCTTCGTGTCCAAGGCCCTGAAGGCCCGGCTGCCGAAGAAGCTATCGCTCCAGCAGCTGCCCTGGGTGGCCTGGGCGCCCCCCTTCGAAGCAGTCCCGCCCAACCCCCAACTGGAGTCGATGATCCCCGGCTTCAGTCCGTCATTCACGGCGGACAACTACCTGGTGCTGGTCGCGGCGGCGGAGGCGGGCCTGGGCGCGATGGTGATGGCGCGCATGGCGCACCGCTTCACCCGCCCCTCGCGCCTCGTCCCTCTGGACGTGGACCTGGGGCCCTTCTCCCGGAGTCAGACCCACCTGGTGTGCGCGAAATCCGCGCTGGATATTCCCCGGGTGCGGCGTGTGTCAGAGCTGTTGCGCGAGGAGTTCCAACGAATTCGCCTGGGTCGATGAAAACCCCCAACGGCCGGCAGCCCGCGTATTGTGCCCGCCATGCAATCCGTCCGCCCCGCCGCCGCATCCTACGTCCTCATCGACGCCGAGAACGTCGATTGGGCCGTCTCCAACATCGTCGGGCGCAAGCCCGAGCCGCAGGACCGGGTGCAGTTCGACCGGCTCGTCGCCTTCTGCGACACATATTTCCCCAAGCCGGTGCGCTGCGTGGTGGTGCTCAACTCTCGGGGTGAGCAGCTGCCGGACGCGATGATTGGCTTCGTGCGCGCGCTGAAGTCCGCGGGCTGTGAGGTGGCGCTGCTGCACGGCCGTCCGGATCAGAAGGTCGTGGACCTGGGCATCCTCAAGCTCCTGGAGAACATCCGCACCCAGCGTCCGCAGGCGGCGGTCGGCCTGGCCAGCCACGACGGCGCGGACTTCGCGGAGGCGCTCAAGCCCCTGCTCGAAGAGAAGCGGCAGGTCGCCGTGCTGGGCCTGCGCGAGTACGTGAGCCAGAAATTCCGCGATCTCACCCCGCTGGGCCTGAAGGTCGTCGACCTGGAGCTCAACGCCCGCGTGTTCCAGCGCCCCCTGCCCCGGCTGCTGCCGGTCAACGTGGACGAGTTCGATCCTTCTCTGTTCGTCTAGCCGCGGTTTCCAAGCCGGAGTCCGTCCATGTCATCCCAGTCCGTCCCCCAGCGCGGCGTCGCGTCCGCTTCGCTGCACACCCTGCTGGAAGCGGAGTGGCAGTACTCGCTCCAGCAGTACCCCACCTACGCGTCGCTCCTGGGGGACCGGCGCTGGAATGACCGCTGGGATGACCTGAGCCTCACGGCGCTGGAAGCGGATCACCAGCACAGCCACGCCGTGCTGCGCAGGCTCCAGGACGTGGACCGCGCCGCGCTGGACAACGACGCGGACCGGCTGCACCTGGACCTCTTCCGCCGGATGCACGAGACGTGGCTGGAAGAGTACGGGGTGAAGAGTCACCTCCTGCCCCTCAACCAGATGGGAGGCCTGCCGGAGGGGCTCAAGCAGCCGCCGGGGCTCCAGACGGCGTACCAGCTCGCGGACACCCTGCGCTTCGAGACGGTGCGGGACTACGAGGACTGGGTGAAGCGGCTGGAGGGCTTCGGCGCCTACGCGGATCAGGTGGTGGCGCTGATGCGCGAGGGAATGCGCCAGCACCGCATCCACCCGCGCATCGTGCTCCAGCGCATCCCGCCGCAGCTGGAGCGACAGGTCGTGAAGGATCCGACAAAGAGCGGCTTCTTCAGTCCCTTCACCCGCATGCCCAAGGACTTCACGCCGGAGGACGCGCGGAGGCTTGCGCAGGCGGGCCGCGACGCCATCGGGAACACCGTGGTGCCGGCGCTGAAGCGCGCCCTGGACTTCGTCACCACGGAGTACCTGCCCGCCGCGCCGGAGACGGTGGGCGTGTGGCAGTTCCCGGACGGTGAAGCGATGTACACGGTGCTCGCGCGCCGGCACACGACGACGCGGATGACGCCGGAGGAGATCCACGCGGTGGGCCTGACGGAGGTCCAGCGGCTGCGCGCGGCGATGGACGCGGTGATGGCGCGCACGGGCTTCACCGGCACGCTCCAGGGCTTCTTCGACACGCTGCGCACGGAGACGCGCTTCTACGAACCCACGGGCGAGTCGCTGCTCACGCGCTACCGGACGCTGGCCCGCCGCATTGATCCGCTGCTCCCGCGGCTGTTCCGGACGATGCCGAAGACCCCCTACGTGGTCGAACCCATCGCGGAGGCCATGGCCCCGGACGTGACGACGGGCTTCTACTTCCCGGCCGCCGCGGACGGCTCGCGCCCGGGCACCTTCCAGGTGAACCTCTACCGGCCGGAGACGCGGCCCGTCTGGGAGATGGTGCCCCTGACGCTGCACGAGGCCGTGCCCGGCCACCACTTCCAGGTGTGCCTCGCCAACGAGCAGACGGACGTGCCGGCCTTCCGCCGCTTCACGTCCTACGTGGCCTTCGATGAAGGCTGGGCGCTGTACAGCGAGTCCCTGGGCGACGAGCTGGGCCTGTACGACGACCCGCACGACAAGTTCGGCCAGCTGGCCTACGAGATGTGGCGCGCGGTGCGGCTGGTGGTGGACACCGGCCTGCACGCGAAGCGTTGGACGCGGAAACAGGCGCTGGACTTCTTCATGGAGAACGCGCCGCGCCAGGAGCTGGACGTCACCAACGAGGTGGACCGCTACATCGCGTGGCCCGGGCAGGCGCTGGCGTACAAGGTCGGCCAGCTGCGCATCCGCGCGCTGCGAGACAAGGCAGAGGCCGCGCTGGGGACGCGCTTCGACGTGAAGGCCTTCCACGACGAGGTGCTGCTGACGGGCTCGCTGCCGCTGGACGTGCTCGAGGCGAAGCTCGACGCCTGGGTGGCCCGGGAGTCCGCGTGAAGCGTCCGCTCGTCGCCGGGCTTCTGCTGGGAGGCGTGGCCCTGCTGGCGATGGCCGCCTGGGTCGCGGTGCGCAGCGCGCGATACATCTCCCAGGAGGTGCACCCGCCCCGGCAACCAGTGGGCAGTCCTCCCCAGGAAGCGGAGTTCGCCGGCCTGCGCGACGTGGCGTTCCAGGACCGCGACGGCCTCCAGCTCAAGGGCTGGTACCTGCCTCCGCGCGACGGGGCGCTCGTCGTCCTGGTCCATGGGCTGTCAGGCAACCGCACGCAGCTGTTGCCCGAGGCGCGGTTCCTGGCCCGGGCCGGGTACGGGCTGGTGCTCTTCGACCTGGGCGCGCACGGCGAGAGCAGCGGAACCGTGTCCACCTATGGCGACCGCGAGGCGACCCAGGTGCGGGCGGCGGTGGACTTCGCCGCGCTCCAGCCAGAGGTGGACGCGAAGCGCATCGGTGCGCTCGGGTTCTCCCTGGGGGGCTATTCGGTGTTGAAGGCCGCGGCGGAGGATCCGCGCATCAAGGCCGTGGTGGTGGAGGCCGCGGCCGTGGCGCCCGCGCAGGCGCTCCAGGACGAGCTGGGACACTGGGGACCCCTGGGCCTGTGGCCGGCGCTGGGGGTGATGAAGCGCGCGGGCGTGGACGTGAACGCCGTGCAACCCGCGCGGGACATGGCCGCGCTCGCGGGTCGCCCCGTCCTGCTGGTGGCGGGCGATTCGGATCCATGGGTGCCGGACGCAGCCCTGGAAAACCTGCTTCGCCAGGGTCAAGGCCCGTGGGAGAAGTGGCGCGTGCCGGGTGCGGGGCACGAAAGCTACCTCCAGGCCTCGCCCGAAGAATATCCACGCAGGGTGTTGGCGTTCTTCTCGCGCTTTCTCTGAATGTGGCGGTTGGGGAGCGGCCGAGGGGTCGGCCGGATGTAAGGAATCTGCCCAGACGCGATCATTCCTTTCCAGGCATGGCATGCTGCGTGCCCGGATTGGCCCGTCTTTCCCATTCTCTTCAATCTCAAACGCTCGGTACCTGACGGTCTGATGGACCCGGGGGATAAGTCCGTGGACGCAGCGCTCATGCAGACAGTGGTGGCGCGTTTCACCGCGCAGGCGTCCCGGACGCCTGACGCCGAGGCGGTCCGGTTCGAAGGCGCGGGGCTGACGTACGCGGCGCTGGACCGTCGCTCCAACCAGCTCGCGCACCACCTGCGGGGCCTGGGCGTCACCACGGACGTGCTCGTGGGCGTGTGCCTGGAGCGCTCGGTGGAGATGGTGGTGGCGGTGCTGGCCGTGCTCAAGGCAGGCGGCGCGTATCTGCCATTGGACCCGGCCTATCCCGCGCCACGTCTGGCTTTCATGTTGGAGGACGCGAAGGCGCCGGTGCTGCTCACCCAGGCGAAGCTGCGCGCGGGGCTGCCTGCCTTCGCGGGCCCGGTACTGTGCCTGGATGAGTCCCCTGCCCTCTTCGCTCCGGAAGTCCCGGCCACGCCGGTGGACGCGTCCAGCCTGGAGGGGCTGGCCTACGCCATCTACACGTCCGGCTCCACGGGCACGCCCAAGGGCGTGGCCATGGGACACCGGCCGCTCGCCAACCTCATCGCGTGGCAGCTGGGGCAGTCCATCGCGGGGCCGGGCACGCGCACGCTGCAGTTCTCCCCGCTGTCCTTCGACGTGTCGTTCCAGGAGCTGTTCGGCACCTGGTGCTCCGGCGGAACGCTGGTGCTGGTGCGGGACGCGCTGCGGCTGGACGCCGTGCTGCTGTTGCAGCTGTTGGCGGACGAGCGCGTGGAGCGGCTGTTCCTGCCCTTCATCGCGCTGCAGAACCTGGCGGAGATCGCCACCTCGCACCAGAAGGTGCCGCCCACCCTGCGCGAGGTCGTCACCGCGGGCGAACAGCTCCAGGTGACGCACCACCTGCGCGCGTTCTTCGCCGCGCTGCCGGGCTGCGCGCTGCACAACCACTACGGCCCGTCGGAGACGCACGTCGTCTCCAGCTACGTGCTCCGGGGCTCGCCCGACACGTGGCCCGCGCTGCCGCCCATTGGCATGGCGGTGGACGGCTGCGAGCTGCTGGTGCTGGACGAGCAGAAGAAGCCCGTGCCGCAGGGTGAGTCCGGCGAGCTGTTCCTCGCGGGCGTGTGCCTGGCGAAGGGCTACCTGCACCGCGAGGCGCTGACGGCGGAGCGCTTCGTGCCGCACCCGCTCAAGCCCGGCACCAGCGAGCGCGCTTACAAGACGGGCGACCTGGCGCGCGTGCTGCCGGACGGCAACGTGGAGTTCCTCGGCCGCATCGACGGCCAGGTGAAGGTGCGCGGCTACCGCATCGAGCTGGGCGAGATTGAAGTCGCGCTGGGCAGCCACCCCGCGGTGAAGCAGGTGGCGGTGGTGGCGCGCGAGGACGTGCCCGGCGACAAGCGGCTGGTGGCCTACGTCGTCCCGGACGGCACGCTGGAGCACGCGGCCGGGACGCTGCGGCGCCACCTGTCCACGCGGGTGCCGGACTACATGGTGCCCTCCGCGTTCGTGGTGATGGACGCCCTGCCTCGCACGCCCAGCGGCAAGATTGATCGCCGGAGCCTGCCCGCCCCGCTGCCCACGCGGCCGGAGCTGCAGCAGGCGTTCGTCGCGCCGCGCTCGCCGCTGGAGCGCACGCTCGCGGACGCGTGGGCGCAGCTGCTCCGCATCGACCGGGTGGGCGTGCACGACAGCTTCTTCGAGCTGGGTGGCAACTCGCTGCTCGCGCTCCAGTGCGTGGCGCGGCTGCGGCAGGCGCACGGGCTGGAGATCCCCATCGTCCAGCTGTTCCAGTCCCCCACGGTGGCGCAGCTGGCGGCGGTGCTGACGGGGGATGCGTCGCGTCCGTCGCTCAAGCAGCTGGCGGAGGCGCGGCAGGCGAAGCGTCAGCAGGCGGCGGGCGGCGCGGAGCCGGTGGCCATCATCGGCATGGCGGGCCGCTTCCCGGGCGCGCCCGACATCGAGACGTTCTGGAAGAACCTGGTGGGCGGCGTGGAGTCCGTCGCCACCTTCACGCGCGAGGAGGTGGACCCGTCCGTGCCCGCCGCCGAGCGCGACGCCCCCGAGTACGTGCGGGCGCGCGGCACCCTGGAGGGCGTGGAGCTGTTCGACGCGGCCTTCTTCGGCATCATGCCGAAGGAAGCGCAGGTGATGGATCCGCAGCAGCGCCTGTTCCTGGAGACGGCGTGGGAGGCGCTGGAGTCCGCTGGCTGCGTGCCGGAGACGTACCCCGGCCTCGTCGGCGTCTTCGCGGGCACGCACAACAACAGCTACCAGCCGCTGCACGTGCTGCCCCGGCAGGACATCGTGGGCCGGGTGGGCGCCTTCCAAGCGATGGTGGCCAACGAGAAGGACTACGTGGCGACCCGCGTCGCGCACAAGCTGGACCTGCGCGGGCCCGCGCTGTCGCTCAACACCGCGTGCTCCACGTCGCTCGTCGCTGTAGCGCAGGCCTTCTGGGCACTCCAGACGCACCAGTGCGACGTGGCGCTGGCGGGCGGCGCGTCCGTGACGGTGCCGCAGAAGTCCGGCCACCTGTACCAGGAGGGCGGCATGCTCTCCCAGGACGGGCACTGCCGCCCCTTCGACGCGAACGCCACCGGCACCCTCTTCAGCGACGGCCTGGGCGCGGTGGTGCTCAAGCGCCTGTCGGACGCGCAGGCGGACGGCGACGTCATCCACGCCGTCCTGCGCAGCGTGGGCATCAACAACGACGGCGCGGCCAAGGTGAGCTTCGCGGCGCCGGGCGTGGAGGGACAGGCCACCGCCATCGCCACGGCGCACGCGAACGCGGGCATCGACCCGCGCACCATCCGCTACGTGGAGGCGCACGGCACGGCGACGCCGCTGGGCGACCCCATCGAGGTGGAGGCGCTGTCGCAGGCGTTCCGCGCGCACACTTCCGACACGGGCTTCTGCGCCATCGGTTCGGTGAAGAGCAACTTCGGCCACCTCACCGCCGCGGCGGGCGTGGCGGGCCTCTTGAAGACGGTGCTCTCGCTGAAGCACCGCGAGCTGCCGCCGACGCTGCACTTCCAGACGCCCAACCCGAAAATCGACTTCCCGCGCAGCCCCTTCTTCGTGCAGGCGAAGCGCTCCGCGTGGCCGGAGGGCACCGGCCCCCTGCGCGCGGGGGTGAGCTCGTTCGGCGTGGGCGGCACCAACGCGCACGTCGTGGTGGAGGAGGCCCCGGAGCGTCCCGCCTCCGGCCCGTCGAAGCCGCGCCAGCTCCTCACGCTGTCCGCGAAGACGCCCGCGGCCGTGACGCAGGCGGCGCTGCGGCTGGCCGCGCACCTCCAGGCGCATCCGGAGGATTCGCTCGCGGACGTGGCGCACACGCTGGCCACGGGCCGCAAGGCGTTCCCGTTCCGCCGCGCCGTGGTGGCGGGCACCCATGAGGAAGCGGTGCGGGCGCTGACGGCCGCCGAGCCGGAGGCCTCCGCGCTGGAGTCCACGCCGCCCGTCGCGTTCCTCTTCCCGGGACAGGGTTCGCAGCATCCAGACATGGCGCACGGGCTGTACCGCCACGCGCCGGCCTTCCGCGCCACGGTGGATGCGTGCGCGGAGGTGCTCAAGCCGCTGCTCGGGCGCGACCTGCGCGAGGTGCTCTTCCCGAAGGACCCGGAGTCTCCCGAGGCCGCGGAGACGCTGCGCCAGACGTCGTTCGCGCAGGCGGCCCTCTTCACGGTGGAGTACGCGCTCGCGCAGCTCTGGTGGAGCTGGGGCGTGCGGCCGGGCGCGCTCGTGGGCCACAGCGTGGGCGAGTTCGTCGCCGCGTGCCTCGCGGGCGTCTTCACGCTGGAGGACGCGCTGCACCTGGTGGCGAAGCGCGGCCAGCTCATGCAGGCGCAGGCGCCGGGCAGCATGCTGTCGGTGCGCCTGTCCGCCGAAGCGGTGGCCCCCAAGCTGACGGACGGAATGGCCATCGCGTCGGACAACGGACCCCGCCTGTGCGTGGTGTCCGGCCCCACGGAGGCCGTGCAGCGGCTGCAGGCCACGTTGGAGGCGGAGGGCACCGCGTGCCGGATGCTCCAGACGTCGCACGCATTCCACTCGCCCATGATGGACGCCGCGGTGGCGCCCTTCCTGGAGACGGTGAAGGGCATGCGCCTGTCCGCACCGCGCATCCCCATCGTCTCCACCGCGACGGGCACGTGGCTGAAGGACTCCGAGGCGACGTCCCCTGACTACTGGGCGCGGCACCTGCGCGACACGGTCCGCTTCTCCCCCGCGCTGCGCACGCTCTGGGACAAGGGCGACCACCTGATGTTGGAGGTGGGCCCGCGCGTGACGCTCGCCACGCTGGCGCGGCAGCAGGCCACGGCCGACCAGCGCTCGCGGGTGTTCGCCTCCCTGGGCGAGTCCACCGGCGATGCCGCGGACTGGAGCGCCCTCCTGACCGCCGCGGGCCAGCTCTGGCGCCGGGGCGTGGCCCTCGACTGGCGGGCCTTCCACGCCGACGAGCAGCGCCAGCGCGTCACCCTTCCTACGTATCCCTTCCAGCGGCAGCGCCACTGGATCGACCTCGAGCGGGCTCCCGTGCCCGCCCCCACCCTCTCCACCGGAGTCGCCG
>NZ_RAWQ01000309.1:0-8107 GCF_003668965.1 Corallococcus sp. AB030 | reverse complement strand
GGGCCTGAGGGGGTCGCCTCCAGGGCGGGCAGGTCGTCACCCCGGAGCACGTCACCCGGCGCGAGCACCACGGCGCGGGTGAGGACGTTCTCCAGTTCGCGCACGTTGCCGCGCCAGGGCAGGCGCGTGAGGCGCTCCATCACCTCGTGGGGCACGCGGGTGACGCGCTTGTGCACCTTCTCGTTGATGCGCTCCAGCAGGTGCTTCACGAGCGGGGGGATGTCCTCGCGCCGCTCACGCAAAGGCGGGATGACGAGGGTGATCACCTTGAGGCGCTGGTAGAGGTCCTCGCGGAAGCGGCCCTGGTCCACCTCGTCCGCGAGGTGGCGGTGGGTGGCGGCGATGACGCGGGCGCGCAGCTTCACGCGCTTGACGCCGCCCACGCGCTCGAACTCGCGCTCCTGGAGCACGCGCAACAGCTTCGCCTGGAGCATCAGCGACATGTCGCCAATCTCGTCCAGGAAGACGGTGCCGTCCTCGGCCAGCTCGAACTTGCCGGGCTTGCCGGCGACCGCACCGGTGAAGGCGCCCTTCTCGTGGCCGAACAGCTCGCTCTCCAGCAGCGTGTCCACGATGGCGGAGCAGTTGATGCCGATGAAGGGCCGTGGCTCGTCGTAGGAGTAGTTGTGGATGACGCGGGCGATGAGCTCCTTGCCCGTGCCGCTCTCGCCGTTGATGAGCACCGTCGCGGTGCTGCTCGCGACCTTGCCAATCTCCTTCACCAGCTGCTGCATGGAGGGGCTGGTGCCCACGATGTCGCCCAGGCGGACGACGGCGTTCTCGCGGTGGACCTCATCCGCGCGGCGCGACAGCTGGCGGTACTCCAGCGCGCGCTCCACCACCAGGTCCAGGGCGGCCGGATCCGGGAAGGGCTTGTGGATGTAGTCGAACGCACCGGCCTTCATGGCCCGGATGGTCGTCTCCATGTCGTGGTAGGCGGTGACGAGGATGATGCGCGCGTCGCCGCACAGGCCCTTCATCTCCTCGATGATCTCCAGGCCCGTGCGGTCCGGGAGCATCATGTCCAGGATGACCACGCTGGGCATGTTCTCCTGGGCGGCCTTGAGGCCCGCGGCCGCGCTGGTGGCCGTCACCACCTGGTAGCGCGGCTGCCCGTCGTCCTGCTCGATCTCCTCGAAGTGCATCGTGAGGGTTTCGAGCAGCGACACGTCATCGTCGACGATGAGGAGGGTCTCCATGGGGTCCTCAGGCGGCGAACGTCAGCGTGAACACCATCCCCGGTTCCGCGCTCCCCTGGGCCGCCACGTCGCCCCCCACACCCGTCATCACCCGCCGCAGGGCGGCCAGGGACAGCCCCGCGCCCCGCGCCAGCCGCGAGCCGAAGGGGTCGAACAGCGTGCCCCGCTCATCCGGAGGCAGGGCCGCGGCGGGATCATCCAGGATGAGGCTGACGTGGCCGGGGTCGTCCTGGCGCAGCGTCACCTGGACGCGGCCCTCTTCGGGCAGGCCCATGGCCACGTTGAGCAGGACTTGAGCGAGCACGGGCCTCAACCGGTTGGGATCCACCCTCACGCGGGGCAGGTCCGCCTCTTCCTTCACATCCACCTCGATGCGGCGCTCGGCCAGTTCCGGGGCCACCATGGCGGTCGCCTCCTGGACGACCGAGCGCAGGGCGTGGGCGTCCAGGTTCGCGGCGCTCTCGCGGCCGTATTCGGAGAGCAGCCAGAGCATGCGCTCCATGGTGCGGATTTCGCGGTTGGCGATGGTGAGCCGCCGCTTGTCCCGGTCCGACAGGCCGGTGTTCCGGGCCAGCGTCTGCACCGCCATCTTCACGGAGGAGAGCGGGTTGCGGATCTCATGGCTGAGGGACGAGGACAGCTTGGAGATCTGCACCGGCGGGGCGCCCTCCAGCACGGTGCCCAGGTCGAGCACGCCCGCGGCGGCCTCCTCGCCGTCCATGCCCAGCACGAGCCGCAGGTGGTTGGCGGGCGGGTTGCCGGTGGGGCCTCCCGCGGAGAGGGTGACGAACTCCACCGCGCGGCGGTCCTCGCGCGCTCGCGCATCCAGTTCGCGGGCGCGCTCCTGGGGAACTCCGAGCGCGGTGTGCAGGGACATGCCCACGAGCGCCTTGGCGTCGCGGCGCAGCACCTGGGCGCAGTCACCTTCGGCGCGTGTCACCCGGAGGTTGGGGGACCAGGCGAGCTGCGCGGCTTGCAGGAGATGGGCGTTCATTGGTGGACCTGAAACATACCGGGTAACGTCGAGCGCTGTCCTTATGACCAGCACCGCACGTCCTCCGAAGAACCTTGTGGCGGCCCTTCTGTTCCTGTCCGGGGCCACGGCGCTCGTCTACGAGCTGGTCTGGTCCAAATACCTGGGGAACGTGCTGGGCAACAGCGGCCAGGCGCACGCCGTCGTGCTGGCCACGTTCATGGGGGGGCTGGCGCTGGGGGCGTTTGTCTTCGGGCGGACAGCGGACCGGGTGAAGAACCCCCTGGCGCTCTATGGCGTGCTGGAACTGGGCGTGGGCCTGTACGCGCTGGCGTTCCCATACGTCCTGGGGGCGCTGGAGCACCTGTGGCTGACCCTGGCGCCCCACGTGCCGGAGGGCCTGCGGGTGGCGCCGCGCCTGCTCGTGTCCTCGCTGTCCCTGGTGGTGCCCACGCTGCTCATGGGCGGCACGCTGCCGGCATTGGTGCGCCACTTCGCGGCGAGCCTCGCCGGGGTGCGCAAGGAGCTGGCGCGGCTGTATGCCATCAACAGCCTGGGCGCGGCGGTGGGCGTCTACGTGGCGGGCACGCGGCTGGTGCCGCTGGTGGGCCTGTCCGCATCGGCGAAGCTGGCCGCGGGCATCAACGTGCTGCTCGCACTGGCGGCGCTGGCGCTGGCACGCCAGCACCCACCGGCGGTGACAGTGGGGGCGGCGGCGGCAGCGGAGGACGTGGCCTATCCCCGGCGGGCGGTGCGGGCCGCGCTCGTGGGCGTGATGCTGTCGGGCTTCACGTCGATGCTGTACCAGGTGACGTGGATCCGCCTGCTGTCCATCGTGCTGGGCGCGTCCACGTATGCCTTCACGCTCATCCTGACGGCGTTCATCCTGGGCATCGGTCTGGGCAGCTTCTGGCTGATGACGCGCAAGGAGGGCGGGGACTCGCTGAAGCTGTATGGCTGGACGCAAGTGGGGCTGGTGTTGAGCCTTTGCGTGGCGTTGCCGCTGTACGTGCGGCTGCCGCACCTGTTCCGCTGGTCGGAGTGGATGCTCACGCGCGCGGTGGAGACGTGGCCCGTCTTCCAGGGCATCACCTTCGCGTTCTGCTGCCTGGTGTTGCTGGTGCCCACGTTCATCATGGGCATCGCGTTTCCGGCGGCGGCCCGCGTGGCCACGGCGAAGGTGTCCGAGGTGGGGCGCCAGTTGGGTGGCGTGTACCTGTGGAACACGGCGGGCACGCTCTCCGGCTCCGTGCTGGGCGGGCTGGTGCTGATGCCCTTCTGGGGCATGCAGGGCAACTTCATCGCGGGGGCGGTGGCGAACCTCCTCTCCGCGGCGCTGGCCTTCCGCGCCCTGTCCGAGCCGAAGGCAGGGGAGGGCGCAAGCGTGGTGCCCGCGTGGCGGACGCTGGCGCCGGTGGGCGTGACGGCGGTGCTGGCGGCGGTGGTGCTGGGCGGCATGCACGGCTGGCCGCAGCGGCTGTCCAACATCGCGGCGATCCGCGCGCACCAGAAGCCGCCGGACAGCTACGCGAAGTTGGTGGAGAGCACGGAGAAGGCCATCGTCCCGCGCTTCTACGCGGACGACACCTTCGCCACGGTGATGGTGGGGGACCTGCCGAGCGACAACCTGCGCTTCATGAAGATCAACGGGAAGACGGACGCGTCGAACGGGAGCGACATCGAGACGCAGGTGGTGGCGGGCCACCTGGGCGCGCTGCTGCACCCGCGCGACCCGAAGAACGTGCTCGTCATCGGCTCGGGCGCGGCCATCACCACGGGCAGTGTGCTGGCGCATCCGGTAGAGCGCCTGGACATGGTGGAAATCTCCCCGGCGGTCATCGATGCGGCGCGCCTGTTCAAGGCGGACAACCGCAACGCGGTGGATGATCCGCGCACGCACGTGCACATCGACGACGCGAAGACGTTCATGGCGCTGGCGCCCATCCGGTACGACCTGATCATCAGCGTGCCGTCCAACCCCTGGGTGTCGGGCGTGTCCGGCCTCTTCACGCGCGACTTCTTCCAGCTGGTGGACAAGCACCTGACGGACGACGGCGTGATGGTGCAGTGGATCCACACCTACGAGAGCAACCGCGAGCTGGTGAGGCTGGTGATCCGCACGCTGCAGGACACCTTCCCGCACGCCACGACGTGGCTGGGCCCGGAGGACCTGGTGATGGTGGCCAGCCGCAAGCCGCTGTCGTTCAACGCGGCGGAGGTGGCCGCGCGCATGGCCCGGCCGGACGTGAAGGCGGACCTGGCGCGGGTGGAGATCAACGACCTGTTCGGCCTGCTGTCCAAGCAGGTGCACACCGAGGCCGGACAGAAGGCCTTCGCGGGTGAGGGCCCCATCAACACGGACGACCAGAACCTCTTGGAGTACGCGTCGCCGGTGGCGTTCTTCCTGGCGAACCTGGACGTGCGCGTGAATGACGAGCGCCGGTCGCCGGAGACAGGGCCCGGACTGCTCCTGCACCAGTACCTGCGCGACTACCCGCCCACCGCCGAACAGGCCGCGGGGCTGTACCGCAACGTGCAGCGCTACCACGCGGACAAGGATCCAACGGTCCGGGGCGTGGCGGCGCTGTGGCGTTCGCTGGCGCCGGAGGATCCCGCGGCGGCGCTCGCGCTGGGCCGGGCGGTGCTGGCGCAGGGGGACCTGACCCTGGCGGCGTCCCTGCTGGAGCCGGAGGTGGCGCGGGGCGGCCGTTCCCCGGAGCTGGTGACGGAGTACCTGAAGCTGGTGACGGCCCGGGCCTGGGCCGCGCGCACGGTGTGGACGCCGATGAACGCGGACGGGGCGCTGGCGGTGGGCCGCGAGGTGGCGGCGCTCCACCCCCAGGATGCGAAGCTGCAGAAGGCGTTCAAGGCCTACTGCGAGGCCCTTCCTCCGGACGCCTGCGGGAAGACCGCCCGTATGCCCACGGCGGCGCCCGGAGCGCCCTGAAACAGGGGGAATGAAACCTTGAGTGGTGCCAGACCCGCGATATTCCTTGATCCGGCCCCCCCATCCTCCCGTTGACGGATGGAGGTGCTTGCTCGCCCGTTGTACTGTCCGTATCGACCCTGACTTCCCGCAGGGTGTGTCTTTCCACCGCTGCAACGACCCCCGGAGTTTCCCATGAACGCGATCGCGAAGGCCCCGAAGAAGCAGTTCCGCAAGAACCGTGGTCAGGGCATGACCGAGTACATCATCATCGTTGCCCTGATCGCGATCGCCGCCATCGGCGTGATCACGCTGTTCGGTGACAACATCCGCAAGCTGTTCGGCGCCTCCGCGGCGGCCCTGGCCGGTAACGACGACGTGGCCAACGACGGCCAGGTGTCCAACGACCAGCTGAACAAGAAGACCATGAAGTCCTTCGGTCAGAACAACACCTACTGAGCCGCTTCCGGGCTTCGTCCGGGAGGAGCTGGCGCTCGCGAGGGTGTCGGTGGCGTCCCGGTGAATGGCAGGTCCCTCCAACTGGAAGGGCCTGCCATTCGTGTTTCAAGGGGCTGAACCTGTCATCGTGCGGGCCATGACCGTGTCGTCACCAGAGGTTGTCGCCGGACTGCGCCGTCGGCTCTGGGTCTACCGGATGCTGGTGATGGGGTTGTGTGTCGCGTTGCTGGGGCTCCTGTTGGGGCTCCGGCGCGCGCTGACCCCGCTGCCGCCGCCTGATGTGGAAGTGGTGGACGTCCGCGAGCGGATGGCGGCCCTGGAGAAGGCGCGGCCGGGCGCTTCGGATATCTCGGAGACGTACTTCGCGTCCGACACCGCCAGCGTGCACCAGCACGTGATGGGGCGGGGCCAGACGTGCCCCCTGCACATCCACCGTGCGCCCTACGAGGCCACCATCATCGTCGCGGGCGAGGCGCACGTGTGGCAGGTCTGGGGCGAGGAGGGGCGGCGGATGGAGCGGCGCGGGGTGCACGGGCCGGGTTGGCTCGTGGCCTCGCCACCCTTCACGGGGCACGAGTGGCGCAACCCCGATGAGGACCGGGCGCTGGGCAACCTGGTGTTCACCGTGCCGGGCTTCGACGGGAACCTCTACGTCCCGGCGGAGGACGCGCGGCTGTTGCGTGGCACGGCGCCCTTCGCCCAGGAGCCTCGCGAGGCCCTCGCCGGGCTGCGGAAGCGGGGCGTGACGCTGGAGGAGACGCCGTTGCCGGTGCTCCAGGGGCGCATGTCGCGCGTGCTGCTGGAGGGTGGGGAGTGGGCGGTGAAGGCGACGCCCGACGCGCCGGTGGTGGCCTACGTGGCGGCGGGACGGGGCATCGCGGAGGTGGCGGAGGCCCGGCCGCTACTCGAGGGCCAGCTCTGGGTGCTGCGCCGGGATGCCCGGGTGCGCTCGGAGGAGGGCTCACCCGTGGCGCTGTATGTGTTTCACCCGCCGCCGGAAGCGGTCGCGGGGCGCTGAGGCGTTCCGGGGACCGTGGGCGTGCGCTCCCGGGCCCAGAGGACCCAGCCGTTCGCCTTCGCCAGCTCGCGCCAGCCGCCCCGCGTCCGGAGGTGATCCAGCAGGAGGTTGCCCGGGTTCTCCGTGTCCCAGACGACGTAGTCCGGATCATAGGCCTCCAGTGCCTGCTCCCAGCCGGGCTCGGACCACACGAGCCGCGCATAGGCCTGGTGGATGGCGGCGGGGAACGGATCATTCCGGCTGTCGATGTAGACCTTGTACGGGGCACCCGCGAAGTAGGAGATGGGGCCGCCCATGATGAAGCGGTTGAGCACGCGGCCCGGAGGCTGTTGGCTCAGCGTCTGGAGCACGGGCAGGGGGATGATGGGGTGCGTGCCCTTCTCCACGGGGCGGGGCGCGCTTGCGTTCAGCGCGAACAGACCGGCCAGCAGGACGGTGGGCCATAGCGCCAGGGACGTTCCGGTGCTCCAGGTGGCCAGGGGGCGCTCCAGCCACGACAGGAATCGGGGGAGGGCGGGCGCGTCCACGTCGCCCGTGCGCGCGTGCTCCACCAGCGTGAGGGCGAGGAGCACGGACGCGAACGGCGCGTGGCGCTGGACCTTCAGCGCGGCGATGCCCAGCACGAGCGTGGGCAGGAGGGCAGCGGCGCGCCGCACTCGGGCCCGGCCGATGACGAAGAGGCACGCGCCGAAGAGGAGGAGGTAGACCCAGCTCCAGCCTGCATCCAGGTCCAGCGGGCGCCACTCGTTGATGTGCTGGGTGGAGGAGAGCAGCGAGTGCTGGAGCGGATACAGGTAGATGCGGGGTCCGTCCGGCGACAGGCCCGCGACGAGGAACATCGCGAGCGCCGCAGCGAGCGCGGCCCCGCAGCGCCGGAGCGACGCGGGCGTGCGGTCATCCAGGGCCGTGCCCATCGCGGTGGACGCAAGCAGCGCAGGGCCCAGGAGCCAGCTGCCGTGCAGGTTGGCCCAGACGAGTCCCAGGAGCGGGAAGGCCCAGAGCACCCGCGTATTTCCCCGGCGCCAGGCCTGGACGCCCAGGGCGGCGAGGACGAAGAGCAGGTGTCCCAGATGGAAGGGACGTTCCTGGAGCCAGGTGGAGGCCTGGACGCCCGACACCAATCCCAGACAGGCGAGGACGAGGAGATGGGAGGGTTGGGCGTCCGCGCGCCGCAGGGCGACCCAGAGCAGGAGCACGTTGGCAGCGACAAGTGAGGCGACGAGGAGCGAGGGACCGGCGGCGCCCAGGGCCTTGATGAGCAGGACGCAGAGCACGCCGAAGCCCCACTCGTGGGGGACCCAGCCCGCGGTGCCCGTCACGCTGAACGGGTCCACGGGGTTGAAGCCGTGCTCCAGCACGTAGCGGCCCCCCGCCAGGTGGAAGAACAGGTCGTAGTTGCGAAGGGGAAGGAACCCCAGCCAGAGGATGAGCCCCAGCGTGAACAGGGCCACTGGGGCGGGCAGGAGGGCGCGGAGCCGCATGGTGTTCGGGTGGGGCCTACTGAGCGCCGGGGGCGGGCAGGGGCGGCCTCG
>NZ_RAWQ01000308.1:0-8117 GCF_003668965.1 Corallococcus sp. AB030 | reverse complement strand
GCCCCACCCTGCCCGTGCAGGTGCCCGGAACCAGGGCGCTTTCCGTCGGGCCTGGGAACGGGGTAGGAGGAAGGGACTGGCATCCGCCTTGCTGACGGTGTTCCCCCGATGATGTTGCGTGCCCTCCCCCTCCTCCTGTGCCTGTTCGTGGCCGCTCCCGCCGGGGCGGCGTCCGGCCTGGAGCAGGCGCGCGCGAAGGCCCAGTCAGCGCGAACGGAGGCACGCACCCTGCGCACCCGGCAGCAGGGGCTGCGCGACGAGCTCAACGGCGTGGCCGCGCGCATCGAAGCGCTCAAGGCCCAGCGCCAGGGGAAGCTCACGGCGGGCGGAGAGCTGGAGTCCGCGCTGCGCCGTTCGCAGGAGCTGAGCGGAGAGCTGACGGGGCTGGCGCAGTCGGTGTCCGGCGCGGACGGCGAGGTGGAGCGCGCGCATCTGGCGCTGCACGGCGCGCTGTCCCAGGAGCTGACGCTGCTGCGCGCGGCGTGGGACGCGACGACGGACCGGACGGAGCGGGCGCGGCTGGTGGAGCAGATGCGATCCGTGCGCGGCGAACGCGAGGCCGTGCGCGCGGCGCTGCCCGCATCCCAGGTGCCGGCGCTGGATGGCGCGGCGCGCGGGGATGATCCGGAGGACCTGCTCGCGCAGGCGGACGCGCTGCGCGACTCCCAGGACAAGGTGCGCCAGCGGCTCCAGGCCCTGAAGGCGCGCATCACCGAGGTGCGCGAGGAGCGCGACCTGGACCGCCGCATGAACGACTTCCTGGGCGAGGAGTCCATGTTCGACGACCAGGACCGCCGCTTGCGCCTGCGCTCGATGGGCAACCAGGGCCTGCAGGTGGCCCCCACCCAGCGGGGCGGCCGGCAGCCGGAGGTCATCCCGGGCGACGCGATGGTGGAGACGCCGGACTACGCGGGCGACCCGACCAAGGGTCCGGGGGTCGGAGGCAATCCCAATCCCACCGCGGGCGGGCAGACCTCTGGCATCACCGCCAGCGACCGGCGGCCCCAGGTGGACCCGGTGCGCGCCCAGGCGCTGGCCGCGGGCGGCCTGGAGGACCTGTCCTCGCTGGAGCAGGAGGCCGCGCGGCTGGAGTCCCTGGCCAGCGAGCTGGACGGGCGCGCGGGCTCGCTGGAGCGCCGCGCGAAGACGCTGGCCCCCTGAAGCAGCGACGGGTGGCCGCTACAGCAGGCCGCCCTCCACCTCCAGCACCACCGTGGCCTGCACGCGCACCTCGCGCTCCGGCAGGCGCCCCGTGCCGCGCAGGATGATGGCCATGCTGGGCGCGGCCACGTAGGGCCTCAAGTCCACGCTGCCGTCCGTGTTCAACCCCACCGTGGGGTTGGGCGGGTTCAGGCCCAGGCCCGCGATGCCGTCCCGGGCCGCGAAGCGCGACTCGGAGTTGCCCGCGCGGGCCACGGCCTCCATCGAGTCCAGGAAGCCGAAGTCCTGGTCGTTCGGGCTCAGGACCTTGAGCCTCATCGACGTCACCTGCACGCGCGTCACCTCGTCCTTGGTGACGTCGCGGTTCTTGAAGTCCTGGTTCTCGTTGAAGTCCAGCGAGGAGAAGCTGCTGATGGAGGGAAAGGCATTGAGGAGCGTGGAGGTGCCAGCGGGGTTCGCGGGCACCGTCGCCTCGCCCTGGACCTCCGTGGTGAAGGACGCCGGGGAACAGGCGACGAGCCCCAGACCGGCCACCGCCGCGAGGAAGGACGCGTAAGACATGGCCGCAATGTACCGGGCGGCCGGGTGCGCCGTCACCGACCGCGGGCACACCCCGGGTGTCCCGGGGACGACGCGGCCGTACGGGGCACTTGCGAGCGTGGGGATGCCAGCGGGCCGGAGTATGGTGCGCGCGTCTTGGACCGTCGCCTCCTCCCGCTCCTCCTGGCCCTCAGCCTCCCCTGGGGCGGAGGTGCGCGCGCGGCCGAGTGGCAGGGCTCGCTCCGGGGCACCGGCCGGCTGCTCGTGGACAGCAACGCCCCGCGCGACTTCTCCGACGGCGCGACGCCCGGCCCCGGCGCGGACCTGGCCATGAGCGTGCTGGGCGTGGCGGAGGGACGGGGCACCGGCGAGCGGGCCCAGGTGGTGGGCCGGTACGAACTGGGTGCGCGCAAGTACCTGGACTACGACAACGAGGACACGCTGGTGCAGGCGGGCGCGCTGGAGGGCTCGCTCGCCCTGGGCACCGAGTGGGGCGTGGGCGCGGAAGGCCACGCCAAGGACCGGCGGGGCGGCAGCCGCGCGTACTCGGACCTGGGCACCAGCCTCTTCGCCGAGTACGCCCCGGACGTGCGCCTGGCCCTGCGCGTGCGCCTGGGCGCCCGCCGCTTCGTGTACCGCCCGGACCACACGGCCGACTTCGGCGGCCCGGAGGTGGGCGTCCTGGGCCGCTACCGGTTGAGCCCGCGCCACACCCTGAGTGTGTTTGGCGAATGGGGTTCGCGCCGCTATGGCCCCTTCGCCCGGCCCTTCCCGGCCGTCACCTCATCCCCCGTGCGGCGGCAGGACGGCGCGCTGGTGGCGGGGGCGGGCTACACGTACCGGGGGCCGGTGAAGCTGTCGCTCAGCTATGCCTTCCAGGAGGTCAGCTCCAACAGCTTCGGTGAGACGGCCATGCGCCACCGGCTCGTCGGCAGCGCCGGGGTGCGGCTGCCGTGGCGGGTGACGCTCCTGGCGCAGGGGACGCTGGGCCTGGCGCGCTACCCGGACGGCATCTTCCTGTCGCCGGAGATCATCCTGGTGGAGGAGGACGAGGGGCAGAACTCGCTGTCCCTCAAGCTGGCCCGGCCCGTCTCCGCCCGCGTGGACATGGAGGTGTCCTGGGGCCTCTGGAGCACGCGCCTGCCGCGCAATGACTTGCGATACACGCGCCAGGTGTTCGGCGTGGGCTTCACCTGGCGCGACCAGGACTAGGAGCCCAGGCTCTGGAGCACCGTCAGTCCAGGTCGGCGATGCGTTCGTCGATTTCGTCGGCCAGGCTGGGGTGCTGCTGGGCGAGCGCGTGGTCCCGGGCGGTGGTGAGCACCTGCTTCGCCTTGTCCGTCTGGCCGGCCCCCGCGTAGGCATCCCCCAGGGAGACGAGGGCGGCGGCGTACTTCGGGTCCAGGCGGACCGCGGACTCCAGGCTCTGGATGGCGCTGTCGTATTCCTTGCGTTCCAGGTGGAGCTTCCCCAGGGAGAACCAGGCCATGGGGGCGTCGGGGAACTGGGCCACCATCTTCTTGAACTGCTCCAGGCGGGCGTCGCTCATGGACGGAACCCATTAGAGGAGCGCTGGAAGCTTGCCAAGGGTGCGATAGGGTATCCGCCACATGGCCACGAAGAAGAAGACCCCTGCATCCAAGAAGGCGAAGGCGAAGAGCACGACCCGGGCTCCGGCCCGCAAGAAGACGGCCGCCAAGAAGGCGAAGCCGGGCGTGCGTCCGCCCCCGCGCAAGAAGACCGCCGCCGCGCGCAAGAAGGCGCCGAAGCCCGCCCCCCCGCCGCCGTTGCCCAAGCCCGCGGAGAACGCGAAGGCGCGTGAGCTGGCGCGCCGCATCGGCGACCTGCTGCTGGACAAGAAGGCCACGGACGTCGTCATCCTCGACATGCGCGGGATGACGTCCTACGCGGACTACATCGTCATCGCCTCCGGCGAGAGCGACCGTCAGGTGAGCGCCATGGCGGAGAACGTCCAGGTGCAGCTCAAGCAGGGGGCGCAGCCCCTGCGCCCCATCAGCACGGAAGGCCTGGAGACGGGCCAGTGGGTGCTGCTGGACTACGACGACGTCGTGGCCCACCTGTTCAACGGCGAGGTGCGCGCCTTCTACGACCTGGACGGGCTGTGGGCGGACGCGCCCCGGGTGAAGCTGTCCTAGTCCCGTGAAGGTCCGCCTCCTCTCCATCGGCAAGGACCGCTCCGGGTTGTTCGAGCCCGCCGTGCAGGAGTACGCGCGGCGGCTCGAGCACTACACGCGCTTCGAGCTCCTGGAGCTGACCGAAGCGTCGGGCCGCAAGCTCAAGCCCGGCGAGGCGAAGTCCGCGGAGGCCGCCGCCATCCTCGGCAAGCGCAAGCCGCAGGACTGGATCGTGGCGCTGGACGAGCGCGGCACCCTGCTGGATTCGGTGGAGCTTGCCCGCTACGTCGCCAAGGCGCAGACGGGCTCGAAGGACCTGCTCTTCGTCATTGGCGGGGACGAGGGCCTGGACGACTCGGTGCGCGGCGCGGCGCATCAGGTGATGTCGCTGTCGCGGATGACGCTGCCCCACCGGCTGGCGCGGGTGGTGCTCATTGAGCAGCTCTACCGCGCGTTCACCATCCTGAAGGGCGAGCCCTACCACAAGTAGGCGGCCGGGCGGCCCGCCCCGAGGTGCTGGGGGCCTGGGCGTCAGGGCGCGTGAAGGGGCTGCGTCGGAGCGGCCATCATGAACACGCCCTCTTCTGAAACCTCCACGGCCGCCACCGTGCGCATCATCGCCTCGCCCCAGTCCTGGGTGGAGGGCGAGGCCGTCCGCCAATTGGAGGCCGTGTCGCGCCTGCCCGGGATGAGACTCGCGGTGGGCCTGCCGGACCTGCATCCCGGCAAGGGCGCTCCGGTGGGCGCGGCCTTCGAGTCCGAGGGCTTCCTCTATCCCTATCTCGTGGGCAGCGACATCGGCTGTGGCATGGGGTTGTGGGACGTGGACCTGCTGACACGCAAGGCGAAGGCGGAGCGGTGGGCGGCGAAGTTGGACCTGGAAGGGCCGTGGGTGGGGGACACGAAGGCGGTGCTCGAGGAGCACGGCGCGCGCGGCATGGGCTTCGAGTCGGCGCTGGGCACGGTGGGCGGCGGCAACCACTTCGCGGAGGTGCAGCGGGTGGAGGAGGTGCACGACCCGCGCGTCTTCGAGGCGCTGGGCCTGCGGGAGGAGCGGTTGCTGTTGCTCGTGCACTCGGGGTCGCGCGGGCTGGGAGAGGCCATCCTGCGCAAGCATGTCGACCGGCATGCGGCGGGCGGACTGGCGGCGGATTCGGACGAGGCGCGCGAATACCTCAAGCGACATGACGGCGCGGTGCTGTGGGCGAAGGCGAACCGGGCACTGGTGGCGCAGCGGACGTTGGATGGGATTGGGGCGACGGGGCGGCGGGTGTTGGACGTGTGCCACAACAGCGTGACCGCGCGGCATGCGGGCGGACGCGTGGGGTGGTTGCACCGCAAGGGCGCGGCGCCCTGGGACGAGGGTCCGGTGGTGATTCCCGGCAGCCGCGGTGCCCTGAGCTATCTGGTGTTGCCGGTGGGCACGGGCGAGCAGAGCGCGTACAGCCTGGCGCACGGTGCGGGACGCAAGTGGACGCGCACGGCGGCGCGGGAGCGGCTGAAGGAGCGCTTCACGGCGGAGTCGCTGACGCGCACGTCCTTCAAGAGCCACGTGGTGTGCGAGGACCGGGACCTGCTCTTCGAGGAGGCGCCGCCGGCATACAAAGCCATCGACCGCGTGGTGACGGACCTGGTGGAGGCGGGGCTGGTGAGGGTGGTGGCGACGCTGGCGCCGGTGCTCACGTACAAGACGCGAGGCCGCACGGCGGAGTGAGCGGCACGGGGCTCGCACGAGGGGCACGGGATGTGCTGCCCCTGTGAGTCCCGGTGATGTGGAAGGCCCTGTTGGACCTGGTCTATCCGCCCATGTGTCTGGCCTGCGCGAAGGTGCTGCCGGGCGTGGGCGCGGTGTTCTGCGAGTCGTGTGACACGGCGCTGGAGCGGCTGCCTCCGGTGTGTTGCCGGACGTGCGCGGAGCCGGGCGCGTTCCCGGGGAACACCTGTCCCCGCTGCCGGACGGTGCCCCCCCCGTTCAGCCGGGCCTGGGCGCCCTTCGCGCATGAAGGGCCGGTGGCGCGAGCCATCCACCGGTTCAAGTACGAGGACCACCCGGACCTCGCGGCGCCATTGGGGGTACTGCTCGCGGACGAGGCGCGGCGGTTCTTGAGGACCGCGCCCGGATGCGTGGTGGCGTTGCCTCTGCATGTGCGGCGATTCCGGAAGCGGCAGTACGACCAGGCGCACCTGCTCGCGGCGGAGCTGGCGAAGGCCACGGGGCGGACGGCGCCGGGGGATTGGCTGAAGCGCACGCGGGAGACGCGTAGGCAGGTGGGGCTGAGTGAAGCGGAGCGCACGGGCAACGTGGCCGGAGCGTTCGTGGCGTCGCGGGCGGTGAAGGGGCAGGAGGTGTTGCTCCTGGACGACGTGTTCACCACCGGGTCCACCGCGCGGGCCGCCGCGATAGCGCTGCGGGAAGCGGGGGCCACGCGCGTGGAGGTGCTGACCTTGGCGAGGGCGTTCACCCTCGCCTGATGACTGTGATTCAGCCCTGGGACTTCTTGAGCCGGGCGAGCTCGGCCTCGAGTTCCTTCAGACGACGCTCCAGGCCCTCGCGACGCTGAAGCTCGGCCTCCAGTTGGAGGACACGCTCTCTGTAGCTCAGCAGCGGCGTGGCGCTGGTCCAGAGCTGGAGGCGCTCTCCTTCCGTCTGGAATTCGAGTCCCAGCACCTTGGAGACGTATCGCCCCCGCTGTGGTTCGAGGCGGGTGTAGACGCGCGCATCGGGTGTCTCGAGCTGGTAGCACTCCAGCGTGCAGTCGCGTCCGTCGAGGATGAAGTACTCGGGAATCCCCAGGCGGGCATAGCGCTGCACATTGGCTTCGGCGGCTGTCTTCCGGTCGCCGCCCGCGTGCACCTCCATGACCCAATCCAACCCGTGGGCCTCGGCGCTACACACCCACTTGTCGCGAGTGCGCTGTTCCGCATCCAGCACGACCAGCAGGTCCGGCGCGAAGCGTGGCTCCTCGGGGTAGTAGATGGGGAGCGCGGAGCTCACATAGGCCCGTCGGGACTGCTGGGCCCAGTATCTGCGCAACACATTCCAGACGTAGGTACGCGGGCCGGTGTGCCAATCCCCTTCTGGCATTGGCATCTCATTCCACGTCACCTCGCCGGGCAGGGACGCCACGACCTGTGCCCGCTCCTCTTCGTCCATTGCATCCCATGCAGCCTGGGAGGGCGCACGTGGATATTCGAGCACAACCTCTGGAGTCACATCTTCCATGAAGGACATGATGGGTCGTCTCCATGGCAGGGTCAATCACCCGGGCGCCGTCTATGCTTCGCGGCGAATGACATCCACACCGGCCCCCATTCCTGGCAACGAGCCGAACGCGCAGCCACGGTGTGGCCCGCATTCCAGGGTCGCGACGGAGGCGTGCTCGCGCTGCGGTGGCTTCATGTGCCGGGCGTGCATTGCGCCGGACAGTGAGCCCGCGCATTGCCGGCCGTGCCGGAAGCGCCTGCTGGCGACGGGCGCCATCGTCCCCAGCAGCCACTCCACCCTGGGTGAATACCTGGCCCAGTTCAGCTGGTTGATTGCCTTCCTCACTGCAGCGGGCATCTACCTGGCGCGCAGGACGGACAGCGCCGGACTGTGGCTGATCATCTTCCGGGTCGGCTTCACGCTGGGCCTGGCCTGTGGCGTCGTGGCGCTCATCCGGGAAAAGGGCCGACTCAGCCCCGGGGTCGTCGTGCCCGCCGTCATCGGTATCGTGCTCAACACCCCTCCGTTCCTCTGGGGAATGCTGATAGCCGTGGCCGGCGTGTAGTGAATCAGCGCGTCTTCGCCGTCTCCAGCGCGAGCGCCTCACCCCGCAACTGCGCGTCCAGCCAGAACGTCCCGCCCGGCACGAGCGAAGCCACGAAGGCCAAGGCGATCCGCTTCACACCCCAGCGGTATTCGATGGCCGCCATCATCAGCGTGTAGAGGTACGCCATGAACAGCAGGCCGTGCGCCATGCCCACCACGCGCACGCCCAGGGGCATGTTCAGCGCGTACTTCAACGGCATGGCGATGAGCAGCAGCACCAGGAAGGACAGGCCTTCCCAGAAGGCGACAGCGCGGAAACGACCCAGGGCGGTCTTCAGCATGACGTCCTCTCTCCTCCGCCCATCCCCTGCCGTCAAGACACCCGACGCTACGACCGCGCCTGCCCGCTCCAGGGCCCGCCTGACGTCAGGGCATCCCGGATGTCGGAAGCATCACGCCCTACGCCTTCCTCCACCCGTCCAGCCCCGGAGGCTGTTATCCCCCTGCGCGTGGACCCCACCCCGAAGAAC
>NZ_RAWQ01000307.1:0-8264 GCF_003668965.1 Corallococcus sp. AB030 | reverse complement strand
GGACTTGGGAAGAGACGCGGGGGTTCAGAGGGAGCGGAGTCCTGCGGCCGCTGCGCACGGCCGGCGTTCGTGCTCCGCGCTCCGGTCAGCAAGGAGCGCATGGGCACGATGGGCGTGGGCGCGGGGACCTCTTCCTCCTCACGCATCACTCCGGCCCGGCGCACGACGGGCGTGGGCGCGCGCTCCTCGTCCTCCGTGAGGGAGGTGGGGCGGCGCACGATGGGCGTGGCCGCCGGCGGCTCGTCTTCCGGCAGGGGCCGACGCACGACAGGCGTGGGCGCGGGGGCCTCTTCCTCGGAGGCCGGCCTGCGCACGATGGGCGTGGGGGCGCGTTCTTCCTCCTCGGAGGCCGGCCTGCGCACGATGGGCGTGGGCGCGGGGGCCTCTTCCTCGGAGGCTGGCCTGCGCACGATGGGCGTGGGGGCGCGTTCTTCTTCCTCGGAGGCTGGCCTGCGCACGACGGGCGTGGGGGCCGGCGTGCTCGTGTCGTCTTCTTCCACTTCCACCGGCCGGCGCACGACCGCCGTCGCTCCGGAGGAGCCATCCTCGGAGGCGCGGGCCTCCGCATCCGAATCCCCGGCGTCGTCCCCGCTGACATCCTTCAATCCGAGGGCCTTCACCAGGGGACTCGTCACCATCTCCGTGGGCGGAGCCGGCTCCGAGCCATGGCCTCCCAGCGGTTCCGGCTCCTCTTTCTTCGCGGTGTCGTCGGTCGTCTTGGGCGCGGCCGCGGGCTCCGGAGGCGGCGTGGCTTCCTTGCTCGCGGGGGCCGGAGCGGCCTTTGCGGACTCGCGCAGCGGCAGGCCCATGACCATGGGCACTTCGTCCGGCCGCATGTCCGGCTCGGTCTTGACGAGCCGGGTGTCCATCCCGTCGTCCAGGGCCATGCCCATCACCACGGGCGCGTCCTCCGCGCCATCCTTCGCGGGGGGCGGGGCGGCTTCGTCGGAAGCGGCCTGGGCCGCGGGCTTCGCGGGCTGCCTGGCCGCGACCGCGGGCTGGGACGCTTCCGGCATGCCCAGGCTCGCGAGGCGGTTCGTGGGCGTGCCCGTCATCGTGACGTCGGGCGGTTCGCTGGCGGCTTCGACCGGGACGTGGCCGCGCTTCTCCAGCAGCGAATCGTAGAGGTCCAGCAGCTGGCCCCGGATGAGGCCCGCGTCCAGCACCTTCTCCGCGAACGCGCGTCCGGCCTTGCCCAGCGCCACGCGGCGGGGCACGTCGCGCGCAAGGTCCAGGATGCGCTCGGAGAGGGCGCGGGCGTCGCCCGGAGGGAAGAAGACGGCCGCCTCCTTCGGAATCAGCTCGCGGGTGACGGGCAGGTCCGCGGCGATGACCGGCCGGCCGGCGGCCAGGTACTCAGAGACCTTGGCCAGCGGTCCGCCCTGGAGCCGGTTGCGCTCCGAGTCGTCCAGCGGCAGCACGCCCACGTCCGCCAGCGCCAGCACCTTGACCAGGTCGTCGTGCACGACGGGCGGCTGGAAGTCGACCTTCTCCTTGATACCCAGGTCGTTGACCAGGTCCTCCAGGTGCGGCTTCCAGTCCGGATGGTGCGCGCCCACCAGCGTCAGGCGCACGTCCACCTGCTGGGCCGCGAGCGCCGTGGCGCGCAGGAGGGTGGGCAGGCCCTGCCAGCCCACGTGGCTGCCCAGGTACATCATCCTGAGGGGCGAACCGTCCGGGGCGCCGAGCACCTCCGGGTCGTACGGCTTCAGGTCCACCGGCGCGCGAATTGTCCGGAGCTGGTCCTCCGCCGCGCCCAGCCCCTGGATGAACGCGCGCGTCGTCTGCGAGCCGGTGACGACGAGGTCCGCGTTCATCAGGCAGAACAGCTCCTGGCGGCGGATCTTCGACAGGAAGCGGCGGTCGCCGTCCGTCTGCGGATGGGTGTAGCGCAGCTCCTGTGAGGGGAACGTCTGCGCCTCATAGATGAGGCGGTAGCCGTAGTCCGCCTTCAGCTCGCACAACGCGTACCCGCCGAAGGGGTCCGTGAAGTGGGCGAGGGCGTAGTCCTCGCTTTCTAGCTGGCGGCGAACGGCCCGTTCAAAGGACTGGATGCGCGACGCCAGGTCCCCGGAGCCTACCGGGACGCGGAGCAGCCGGGCGCCCTGGTACTTCTCGATATGGGAGTGGTCGGGCGTCTTCGCCGACAGCACCACCACGGAGAAGCGATCAGGCAACGCCTTCAGATACTCGGTCAGTCGGCGTGAGGAGCCAGACGGGCCGGGGATGACGTCAAAGCTGCACAGGAGAAGTCTGGGCAGGTCGCTCAAGCGGTCGCAGGATACTTGGACCGGGGTGAGGTGTCATCGGTCGTGACGGAAGTTGAAGGGGGTCGGCGGAACAACACATCCCGTGACGGATGCGTTGACCCCCTGTATGCCGCGTCATAACGAGGCGAGGTGTCCATGGATGAGCGGAAGGGCGTCACCGTGAGCTACCTGCGGCAGCTGGCCCGGAAATACCTCCGGGAGGGAGCTGGCGCGTCCCGCGGGCGGGAGCTGGTCACCTCGCTGGCCGAGCGCATTCCCGCCCTGGGGCGGCTCGCGCGCATGGCCGGCCTGGCGACGTCCCGGCGCGGCTCCGGTGACGTGGGCGGCGAGGAGCGGACGCTGGATTCCGGCCCTGCGGATTCCCGCTCCGCCAAGGGGCCGACCCCCGAGTCCGTGCCCCTGCCTTCGCCCGAAAGTGCCGCCGCGCCGCAGGCACGAGAACTTTCCGAGGAGCCCATCACGGAGCCCAGCGGCGGCCCCAAGACGCGGCCCGCGCGCGTGGTGACGTTCCCCGCCCGCGAGAAGGCGCGCCGCGACCCGGAAGACGAGGCCACGGTGTCCCTGTCGCCGGAAGCGCCCACGCCGCGCCCGTCGAGTTCTCCCAAGGCAGAACAGCCCGCCGCCGCGCCGCCCGCGCCCGCGAGCGAGCCGCCGCACGCCGCCGAGCCCCTGGTGGAGGGGTTCTTCGTGACGAAGATGGCGGGGGAGAAGGAAGCGCGCCGCCACCACCTTCTGGAGGAGCAGGCGCCGCGCCTTCCTCCGGCGGACGCGTCGCCCGAGCGCAACGAGCACCTGGCCATGCTGCCCCTGGACTACCAGGACGACGCGATGGTGCTGCTCGCGAGGGATCCGCACACGCTCTTCGTCTTCTGGGACTTCAGTGACGCGAGCCGGGGCCGGGCACTGGACGACCTGCCGGCGCCGCGCGCGGTGATGAAGGTGTTCGACGGCGAGGGCTTGTCGCGCGAGGTGGATTTCGCGCTGGAGTCGCGCAGCTTCTATCTGCAGGGCATGACGCCCGGGCGAACGTACCGGGTGGAGGCGCACTTCGTCGGTTCGGATGGCCGGTCGCGCCGCATTGGACATTCGTCCAATCGGGCCACGCTGCCGCCCGCGGGACCGTCGGCGGACACGTCCATCCGGTTCCTGCGCATGCCGCCTCCGCCGGTGGTGGACCGGTCGCGCGAAGCTGTCCCCACCGCGGCGTCCGTGCGCGTCCCTCGGGTGGAGGAGCGCGAGTACGTCACCTGGCGCCGGGTGCAGCTGCCGGGGAGCGCCGGGTTGGCGGACGTGCCGGAGGTCCACCGTGAGCGCACCGAGGCTTATGTCGATGCGCCGCGCGTCCCTGGGGCTTCGGACCAGCGCTACGCGGAAGAGGCCTATCTAGAGAGCGCGCCGCGTGCGCCGGGGGCTTCGGACCAGCGCTACGCGGAAGAGGCCTATCTAGAGAGCGCGCCGCGTGCGCCGGGGGCGTCCGACCAGCAGTATGCGCGCGTGGGGGAGGCGACGCTCGGTGAGGGCGCGGTGCTGGCCCCGTCTCGCCCTCCCGGGGCGTCGGATCAGCGCTACCTGGACGTGGAGCGGGCTCCGGGTGCTTCGGACCAGCGCTACGGTGGAGACGTCGCGGGTCCTTCGTACCTGGAGGTGCCGCGCGCTCCGGGTGCTTCGGAGCAGCGGTACGGTGGAGACGTGGTGGGCACTCCGTATCTGGAGGTGCCGCGCGCGACGGGCGCTTCGGATCAGCGCCACGGTCAGGCGCTGCTGCCGGGCGGCGTTTCGGAGTACCGCTATCTGGACGTGCCGCGTGCACCCGGCGCTTCGGACCAGCGGTACGTGGCGGGAGGGCAGGGGACCCAGGGCGTGCAGCGTGCGCCGGGGACTTCGGACCAGCAGTACCTCACCGTGCCTCGTGCCGCGGGCGCTTCGGATCAGCGGTATCTGACCGTGCCTCGCGCCGCGGGTGCGTCGGACCAGCAGTACTTGAGCGTGCCTCGTGCCGCAGGGGCTTCGGACCAGCAGTACCTCACCGTGTCGCGTGCGGCGGGCGCTTCGGATCAGCGCTACCTGTCCGTGGATCGCGCCACGGGCGCGTCGGATCAGCAATACCTGACCGTGCCTCGGGCGGTGGGCGCATCGGATCAGCGCTACCTGTCCGCGGATCGCGCGACGGGCGCATCGGATCAGCCTGGTGCGGCCGGGCGCTCGGATGCCTGGTCTCCGGAGTCCCCGACCTCACGGGGTGACCTGCTCGAAGCACGGGACCTCTCGTCGACATCGTCTCCAGTGGGCGCCGAGGGTTCGTTCCCGTCCGGTCCATCGATGCACGGCGCGGCCACCACGGATTCGTGGCGGCCCACGGAGCCGGAGCCTCCCAAGGACCCGTGGGCCTTGAGCGTGGCGCGCGGTCCCTCCGCGTCCGAACAGCGTGCCCTCGACAAGGCCCGCGAGGCCGCGCGACGGGCCGCACTGGCCTCCGTTTCCGCGAGCCCCTCGCCCGCGAAGGCCGAGGCTCCGCGCACTGCGCCCGCGCAAGTCGAGGCTCCGGCCCCGAAGGTGGAGACCCCGGCGGCTTCGAGCGCCGTGGCTCCCAAGTCGGACGCCGCGAAGTCCCCGCCCGCGAAGGCGGCCCAGAAACCACCGGAGCCCAAGCCCTCGGGCTCCAAGTCCTCCAAGTCCCGGCCCTCGCGCCGTGGACGGAAGTGAACCCGCACGGCCTCTCCGACCGACCTATGAGCCTGGGCTCCCTCGCGCTGGTCCTTCACGCGCACCTGCCGTTCGTTCGCCACCCCGAGTACGAAGACTTCCTCGAGGAGGACTGGCTCTACGAAGCCATCTCCGAGACGTACCTGCCGCTCTTGCGCGTGTTCGACAGACTGGTCGAGGACCGCGTCCCCTTCCGGGTGACGATGACGCTCTCGCCCACGCTCGTGTCGATGCTCAACGACGACCTGCTGCGGGAGCGCTACGCCCGCCGGCTGGACTCGCTCTGCGAGCTGGGCGCCCGCGAGGTGCACCGCACCCGGGACGACTCCACCTTCCACCCGCTGGCCGTCTTCCACCGCGACCACTTCGAATCGCTGCGGCTCGCGTACCACAACCACTACCGGCGCGACCTGGTGGCCGCGTTCCGCAGGCTCCAGGACTCCGGCCACCTGGACATCCTCACCTGCAACGCGACCCACGGCTTCCTGCCGCTCATGCAGCAGACGCCGGAAGCCGTGCGCGCGCAGGTGACGGTGGCGGCGAACCACTACCGCCAGAACTTCGGCCGCGACCCCGCCGGCATCTGGCTGGCCGAGTGCGGCTACTACCCGGGCCTGGAGCGCATCCTCTCCGCCGAGCGCATCCGCTACTTCTTCGCGGACACGCACGCGCTCACGGACGCCACGCCCCGCCCGCTGCACGGCCCCTACGCGCCCATCTTCACCGAGCCCGGCGTGGCCGCCTTCGCGCGCGACCCGGAGAGCAGCCAGCAGGTCTGGAGCACCGAGCACGGCTACCCCGGCGACCCCGTCTACCGCGAGTTCTACCGGGACATCGGCTGGGACCTGGACCTGGACTACATCCGGCCCTTCATCCAGCCCACCGGCGACCGCAAGAACACCGGCTTCAAGTACTTCCGCATCACCGGCAAGACGAACGACAAGCAGCCCTACGACCCGGCCGCCGCCCGCGAGCGCGCCTGGGTCCACGCGGGCAACTTCCTCTTCAACCGCGAGCGCCAGTTCGAATACCTCGCGTCGCGCATGGGCGGCCGCAAGCCCGTGGTCGTCGCGCCCTATGACGCGGAGCTCTTCGGCCACTGGTGGTTCGAGGGTCCCCACTTCATCGACGCCCTCATCCGCCAGGCCGCGCGCAACCCCAGCCGCATCCAGCTCATCAGCCCGCTGGACGACCTGCGCGAGCACCCGGAGAACCAGGTGGCCACGCCGCCCCTTTCGTCCTGGGGCGCGGGCGGGTACGCGAACATGTGGTTGGACGGGACCAACGACTGGATCTACCGGCACTTGAACCACGCCGCGCGGCAGATGGTGGAGCTGGCCCGGGACTTCCCGGACGCGTCGTCCCTCAAGCGCCGGGCGCTGAACCAGGCCGCGCGCGAGCTGCTGCTGGCGCAGGCCTCCGACTGGGCCTTCATCATGAAGACCGGCACCATGGTGGACTACGCCGTGCGCCGCACGAAGGAGCACCTGCAGCGCTTCCTGCGCCTGCACGACCAGGTGCGCGGTGGAACCATCGACGAGTCCTGGCTGTCCCACGTCGAAGGACGCAACAACCTGTTCCCCGAGCTGGATTACCGCGTCTACCGGCCCGGTTGAGCGGTTCGGGAACAGGCGGCCGGGCTGGGGGTTCACCTTCCGTCACCGGACACGGTCGTTCCGGTTGCGGGGCTTCGTTTCCGCTTTAGGTTGAGGAAATCCATGACCCACACGCTCCCTTCGTCCCGTCGCAAGCTCGTGGCCGCCGTGCTGGTGTTGGCGTCGCCCACGCTCGCCCTCGCGCAGGCTCCCGCACCCCAGCAGCCGGCCGCGCCCAAGACGCAGCAGGCGGCCTCCGGTCAGGCTGGCAACCTCCAGCCCGCCACGCGTGAGGCCCAGTCGCTGGCCTCGCTGGCGCCCCTGGTGGAGTCGGTGAAGTCCGCCGTGGTGAACGTGGACGTGCAGGCCCGTCCGGAAGTGCCGGAAGGCATGGAGGACAACCCGCTCTTCGACCGCTTCTTCGGAGGCAACGGGCGGGGCCGCGGCGGCGGACGCAGCGAGCGCGAGCAGATCCGCCAGGGCGCCGGGTCCGGCTTCATCATCGACCCCAAGGGCCTGGTGCTCACCAACAACCACGTCATCGAGGACGCGGTCACCATCACCATCCGCCTGGACGACGGCCGTTCGTTCTCGGGCGAGGTGGTGGGCCGCGACCCGCTCACCGACGTGGCCGTGGTGAAGATCAAGGAGAAGGTGGATCAGCTCCCCGCCGTGAAGCTGGGGGACTCCGACGCCGTGCGCGTGGGTGACTGGGTGCTGGCCATCGGCAACCCGTTCGGTCTGGCCTCCAGCGTGAGCGTGGGCATCCTGTCCGCGCGCGCCCGGGAGATTGGCGCCAGCGTTTACGACGACTTCCTGCAGACGGACGCGGCCATCAACCCCGGCAACTCCGGCGGCCCGCTCTTCAACATGAAGGGCGAGGTGGTGGGCATCAACACCGCCATCGTCGGCGGCGGCACGGGCATCGGCTTCTCCGTGCCCAGCAACCTCATCAAGGCGCTGCTGCCTCAGCTGGAGAAGGAGGGCGCCGTCACGCGCGGCTGGCTGGGCGTGGGCATCCAGCCCCTCACTCGCGAGCTGGGCCAGGCGCTGAAGTTGTCGGTGAGCGAGGGCGCCATCCTCACGCAGATCACCCCCGACTCCCCGGCGGCGAAGGCCGGGCTCAAGCCGGACGACGTGGTGGTGGCCGTGGACGGCAAGCAGGTGCGCTCCGACAGCGACCTCACCCGCACCGTGGCGCTCAAGAAGCCCAACACCGTCGCGACGCTGACCCTCTACCGCGACGGCAAGAAGCAGGACGTCAAGGTGACCATGGGCACCCGGCCGGACCTGGAGGGCCTGTCCAAGAAGAAGCCGGGGGCCACCGACGAGCAGGACAGCTCGCGCCGCGTGGGCGTGTCCCTGCAGGACCTGGATGCCCGCACGGCGTCCCAGGCGGGCTTCACCGAGCGCGCCGGCGCGCTCATCACCGACATCGTCCCGGGCTCGCCCGCGGACCGCGCGCAGCTGACGCCGGGCATGCTGGTGGTGGAGGCGAACAAGAAGCCCATCGCGAGCGCGAAGGAGCTGGCCGCGGCCATCCGCGCCGCGCCCAAGGGCAGCACGCTGCTGCTGCGCGTGGCCGGCCCTGGCGGCGGACGCCTGCTGCGCGCGCTGACCGTTCCTTGAGCTGGGGATGAGCGTCAACTACGTCTCGTTGGGTGACAGCACGGCGGTGGGGGTGGGGGCGTCGCAG
>NZ_RAWQ01000306.1:0-8314 GCF_003668965.1 Corallococcus sp. AB030 | reverse complement strand
GGTGGGTGGGGTCTTCTCTCCGCTCATCCCGCGCAACACGACGGTGCCGGTGTCGCGCACGGAGACCTTCGCGACGACGGCGGACGGGCAGCGCGCGGTGGAGATCCGCGTGTTCCAGGGCGAGGCCCGGCTGGTGAAGGACAACCTGCTGCTGGACGCGTACACGGTGGAGGGCGTGCCGCCCGGGCGCGCGGGGTCGGAGAAGGTCGCGGTCACGTTCACGTACGACATCAACGGCATCCTCGATGTGACGACGCGGGTGGTCTCCACGGGCAAGGAGGCCACGCTGGTGGTGGACAAGCGCTCGCAGCGCCTGGGGCCGGAGCAGCGGCTGGAGGCGAAGGAGCGATTGGCTCGCGAGTGGGGCGCGGCCCCTGTGCCGGCAACGCCGTCGTCCGCACCCGTGTCCGTGGCTCCGCCCGCGGTGTCTCCGGATGCAGACGCGGACGCATTGTTGAACGCGGCGACCGAACGGATCGCGACCGCGCCAGCGAGCGTGCGTCCCCGGCTGGAGTCGCTGTGCAATGCCTTGCGTGAGGCTCGTGCGAAGGGGGACCGGGGGGCCGCGGCCCGCCTGGACGCAGAGCTCACGGACCTGCTGTTCGACCTGGGCTGAGCAAGCGAATGCTGCTGACCGAGCTCAAGCGTGCGGTGGTGCTGCGCCCGTCCGAACCGTCTGATCGGTTGGCATTGGCCGAAGCGCTCTTCCAGGAGCGCGACTTTCGCGGTGCCGCGGAGCACGCGCGCAAGGCCTTGGACCTGGGTGGAGGTGGGCCCGCGCGTCGTCTCCTGTGCGGCGCATGGGCGCGCGACGGCAAGCGGACAGAGGCGCTGAAGATGTTGCAGACGTCCGTTCGCGAAGCGCCTCGCGATGCGTCCCTGCGCGCGGAGTTGATCACGCTCCTGGAGGAGGAGCGGCCGGACGATGCGCTCGTGCATGCGTTCGAGGCCACCGAAGCCGCCCCCGGTGAACTGGAGGCCTGGCGCGCCGTCATCCGTCTGTGCGAGCGCACGAACCGGCCGTCCGAAGCCATGCCCGCGCTCAAGCGGGCCCGTCTCCTTGCACCGGAGGATCCACGCCTCGCGGAGTCGGTGCTGGGGGCTCGCGCGGCGCTCGGACTTCCGGCGACCACCGCCATGCTGGACGCGCCTCCCCTGGAGCAGGCGATCCAGGCCCTCAAGCTGCCCACGGCGCGTGCCGCGCTCTCCGAGGCGAAGCTCGACGCAGCTGTCGAAGCGCTCTCCCGGGGCTCGTTCGCGGAGGTGAAGCGGCAGCTCGTCATCGCACCCGCGGCGACCCGGACCCGCGCCGCCGCGGCCCTGCTTCGCGCGGAGTTGCTGTGGCTGGAGGGACGTCCCGCCGCCCAGGTCGAAGAGGCCCGTCGCGCCGTGCTCGACCTGGCGGGGGCACCGGGGGCCGCGGCGCTGCGTCTGGGAGACCTTCGGCTCGAAGCTGGAGCACTGGACGAGGCACAAGCGCTCTATGCCCGCGCGGCCGCGAACGGAGAGTCCCTGGCGGCGGCGGGCCGCGAGGCCGAAATCGCTGAACGTCGCCGTCTGCTGGCGCGTGACCTGCCCGCGGTCGGGCGCGTGGGGGTGCTCGGCTGGCATCCGGGGGGCGGGCATGTCTCGCCGCTGGAGGCGATCGCGGTGCCCGGGCGCGGCGTGCTGCGGTGCAGTGGCCATGTGGGGCCCGAAGGCCAGGAGGCCGCGGACGTGGCCTTCAGCGTGGTGCGGGCCCGCGCTCCCGCGCTGAGCCTGGGAACGCTCACGACCCGTTACGACCTGCACCTGCACTACACCGACACGGAGGTCGGCAAGGACGGCCTGTCGTCCGGGCTCGCGCTCTCGCTGGCGGGCCTCTCCGCGTACACGCAACGCCCGTTGCCCGCGCGGCTGGCCGTGACGGGTGAATTGACGCTGAACGGTGAAGTGCGGCGGGTGGGCGGCGTGCACGAGAAGTTGGTGGCCGCGTACCTCGAAGGCATGCGCGTGGTGCTGCACCCGCGCCGCAACCTGGACGACGTGGCGGCGCTGCCGCCCGAAGTGTCCGGACGCCTGCGATTGATCGCGGTGGACAGCTTGGATGAGGCGTGGCGGCTCGTGAACGCGGCCGCGAACACGCCAGGACTGGAGCGACGGTGAACAACGAAGCCCGCCAGAACCCCTACGAGGTGCTGGGCGTCGAGAAGGACGCGGACGCCCGCGCCATCAAGAAGGCGTACTTCGAGCGCGTCCGGCAGAACCCGCCGGAGACGCATCCGGAGGAGTTCCGCCGTCTGCGCGAAGCGTACGAGCTGCTCAACGACCCCGAGGCACGCCAGGCCTTCGACGCCAGCGCCGCGCAACAGGCGGATGGCCCGGAGGCGGCGAAGAACGCCGCGCTCCAGGAAGCCATCAACCTGTTCGAGGCAGGTGATAAGGTCGGTGGCCGGAGGCTCCTCACAGAGCTTCTCAACGAACAGCCGGACTTCCACGACGCGCGGATCCTGCTGGGCCGTCACTTCCTCTACGAGGGCGACGCCAAGGAGGCGCTGGCGGAGTTCGACGCCCTGCTCGCGCGGGCACCGGACTCCTGGCAGGGGCACCTGCAACGGGGCTGGGCGTTGCTCCGGCTGGAGCAGATGAAGGAAGCCGCGGATGCCTTCTGGCGCGCGGGCAAGCACGGCCCTTCGGAAGTGGGCCCGCGCGTGGCGCTCGCGGACTGCCTGGAGGCGATGGGGCAGGTGGCGGACGCGCTCAAGGTGCTGGAGCAGGCGCAGTCGCTGCCCGCCATCTCGCGGATGGACGTGCTCGCACTCAAGGTGCGGCGCATCGCGACGATGCTGGAGTTCGGCCAGGACGCCAACGCCGCGAAGGAGTTGGCGCGGCTCGACGCCGAGCTGCCGGAGGACGCCGACGCCGAGCTGCGCCGATGGACTGGAGGCCAGCTCTCCTCGGCCGCCGCGCATCTCTTCGCCCAGCAGAAGTCCAAGGGCGCGAACCAGTTGCTCGCGTTCGGCCGGCGCTTCAACCCGGAGAGCGCCACGGAGGTCGCGTATCCAACGAGCGTCACCGTGGAGGTGGACGCACTGCCCTCCGTCACCCGTGAATGGCTGCACTCGGAGGCCGAGCGGATCGGCGGCTGGCGCGTCCTGACGACCTGGGTGATGCCGGCCCTCTTCACGTTGGTGTGCGCCACGGCCTTGTGCTTCCTGCTGGCGTTCCTCTTCCTGGGAACCAACGAGCGCGGTGTCTGGGACTGGGTGGGGTGGGCGGCCATCGCGGCGCTCGGTTCCGGCGCCATGTATTTCCAGGCCCGCTATCTCCTGCGGGTGATGGCGAGCCCCTACGGGCGCTTCAACACCATCCATCCCCTGCATCTGATCCAGGTGGCCATCGACCGCATCACCGTGTGGCCGCTCGTGCACCTGCAGGACCTGCAGTTGGTGAATCACCAGACCAACGGCGTCTACCAGCACACCAACATCCAGCTGCGCTTCAGTGACAAGCGCATGGTCCTGACCGTGCGGGGCAAGGACAAGGCGGAGTCACTGGCCCAGGAGCTCATCGCCCGTCGCCGCCGTGTGCTGGAGTTGCTCGGCCGGGGAATGCTGGACGCGGAGAGCGGCGTGGAGCACCTGCCTCCGGCGTTGCTGTCGAGCGCGGACAAGCAAGGCCACGTGCGAGCACCGAACACGCCTTCTCCCTGGCCCGGTGTATTCGCCGCCGCGGGGATCGGCGTGTTGCTCGTGGGCGGGGCCGTGTGGCCGCAGAATCGGTTGTCCGCGGAGCACGCCTGGATGCGAGTCGCGTCGCGTGAGGACCTGAGCCCCATGCTCGAGTACCTGCGCGAGCAGCCCGACCCTCGCTTCGTCCCCCAGCTCCAGGCCCGGGTGGACGCGGAGCTGGGCAAGGCGCGGACACGGATGGAGTCCCGATTGGATCCAGGCAGCGCCGCCGCGCCGTCCCGCGCGCTCTTCACGGCGTTGCTGGACGCCGTCTCTCGCAACCACAGCCGCCGCGTCACCGTGACGTGGGAGGCGCCCGCCGGGACGCGGACGCCGGAGCGGGATGACCCTTCGGACTTGATCGTGCACGCATGGCAACGGACGGTGGATGAAGCGCTGGGGCAGGGCGTCCTCGTCGTGGACGGAGGTCGGGGGCTGCCGGGTGACGGGCCGCCGGTGCTCACCCTGCGTGTGCGCGAGGCGTCGAACCCCGGCCCGGGAGGCGCATCACCGCAGCGGGTCTGGTCGGTGACCCAGGAAGGGCTCGGGGCGGACGTGCCGGCTCCTCCGCTGGAACTCGTGGCCGACGCGGCGGATCCGCGTGCCTTGGAGGTCCTCTTCCATGCGTGGGTGGACCGTTGGCAGCTGCCCGGCGCGGGCGAGCGCCGCCCGTTGTTGCTCACCGCTTCGACGCTCACCCAGGAGGCCCGGCCGTGAGTGCTCCTTCGACTTCTCCCCGCCAGGGCATGCTGCTGCTCGGTGGAATCGGTGTCTGTGCGCTCGCCATCGTGGGCGCGGTCCGGTCCCTCGACACGCATGAGCAGGTGCTCTTCGTCAACGCGTTGGACACCTCGGTCACGGTCACCGCGGGCGGCGAGCAGTTTTCGCTCTCGGCGAATGATCATCGGGTGCGCCAGATGCCCGTCGGGCCGTTGGACGTGGACGTGCGCAGCGGGGCGGCCACGCTGGCCCACGAGACGGTGTACGTGACCGACGAGGGTGGCCTCTTCGTCTACAACCTGCTGGGCGCCGCTCCGCTCTACATGGCGACGGTCCGCTACTCGCGGGACGACGCTCCTGGCACCACCGCGCCTGAGTCCGCGCCACTGGTCCTCGCGGGCACGCCCTTCCTGCGGGCTGGACACATCGACTACATGCTCACCGAACCTCCCAAGCGCCTCTCGATGCGCAAGGAGGATGGCCGCTCCACCACGCGCATGCATCTGGGCCAGGTGCCGGGGGGCTGGGCCACGAGCTACGGCTGGCTGATGACGAACCACCACACGGCCAAGGCCGCGCGCCTGGCGGAAGAGCTCGCGCGGGCGCTGCCGGAGACGCCGGGCGCGCAGAACGCCGCCGTTGTCGCGAGGATGGTGCTCGCGCGTGACGAAGGGCTCCTCGCGTCGCTCGCCGCCACGCGGGAGCGGCGTGACGCGCAGCCGGACGACTCGGACGCCCAGCGGGCGTGGATGTACAACATGCGTCGCGCCGGGCGGACTGACGAGGTTCGCGCGTACTACCAGGCCAAGGTGGAACGCCATCCCGACTCCCTGGTCATGGCCGTGATGCTCGCGCGCGTCGAGGCCGAGCCCGCGGGGACCGCGCGGCTGGAGGCGCTGGTGCGCAATCATCCCGGGGAGCTGCTTCCCCGCCGTGCGCTGGCGGTGCGGTATGCACGTCAGCAGCGCTGGGCGGATGCGCTCCCGCTGTTGGATGCAATCGAGCAGGGGGACCCGGACTATTCGCGCTACCAGGACACGCATGCCGAAGTGCTGGTGGCCCTGGGCCGCCGCGCGGAGGCGGCGCGCAGGCTGTCGGAGCGCCTGCTCAAGGCCGGCGCGGAGAATGAGCCGCCGGACCTGGATGACGTGCTGCTCTACGCGAAGTTGGTCGGACACGCGTCACAGGACGGCAAGGAGAACGCAGCGATGCGGCAACTCATCGCGTGGGCCCAGAAGGACCAGCCGGAGGGACTGGTGGCCCGGTGGCTGTCGGCCTCGCTGGGACAACCTCCGGATGCCGAGGCGCCGAGCAGCGCGCAGGATGGTTCGGTCGAGACCGCGGCGCGGCTGATGCTGGCGCTCGCCGAGGAGCCAGAGTTCGCCGCGCGGGCTTCCACGCACGTCGACTTCTTCGGCTTCCGCCATGTCGGCTCCGAGGCGGGCATGTTGCTGGCGGCGGAGTTCGAAAGGCTCGGGGACGCCGCGCTCGCGGCGAGGACGCTCGACATCTCCGGCGTGGAATTGGGCTACGGCGAGCTGCAGGACGTGCTGCGCGGCAAGCTGCCCGTGGAGTCGCTGACGGCGACGCTGGACTGGGGAGAGAGGGCCGCGCTCCGTCTGGTGCTCGCGCGCCAGCTGGATGCGCGGGGCCAGGACTCCAAGGTGGCGTATGCGCGGGTGAAGAAGGAAGTGCTGCTGCCCGGCGCGGTCAGCATCGCGCTCGAGCACTGGACACGCCCCAAGCCGTCCGGCGCCGTTGCGGGGGACACTCTGCCCTGATGCAGGCTCGGCAGCGCGACAGTCGTTGAAGGCCAGGCCGGCTATTCACTTCCGGCCGTGGCTGGCGCTCCTTCTGACCGAAGGAGCAAGCCACTGACGCTCAGCATCAGCAGGCCTGCCCCGAGGAGGACGAGGCCGACCACGTGGACCATGTGACGCTCGAACTGGACCATTTCGTAATGGTCGAGCTTCCACTCGGACTCGCTCATCCCGTGGCAGGTCGAACGGACGCAGCTTTGCGCCGAGGCCGTTGGCTCGCATGCCACGACATCCGCCGCGAGCGTGGGCCCCGGCCTGACCCATATCCCAACCGAAAGATAGAGCCCGGGGAGGAGCGCGACCGCTCCAAGCACCAGGAGCACGAAGCCCACTCCGAGTCTCAGTCCCCTCACGCTGCCCCCGTTCGCCCGGTTGGGGAGCGATCATGCCCGGAATCAGGCAACGGCGGCACGGACCCTGGGGCTACATCCGCTCGTCGATGGCCCGGTTGCTCATCTCGTCCGCCTCCGCGTTCTGCGCGCGGGGGACGTGGGCGAGCCTCACCTTGCCGAAGGTGGCCAGCAGCTTCTGTGCTTCCTGGAACAAGGGCTTCAGCGTGGGGCTCTTCACCTGGTACTTCCCACCCAGCTGGCGGATGAGCAGCTCGCTGTCCGCGAACACCTCTACCTCGCGGGCGCCCAGGCTCTTCGCGTGCTGCAGGCCGATGATCAGGCCCATGTACTCGGCGTAGTTGTTCGTCTGGTGCCCCAGGAACTTGCCCAGGCGCGCCACCACCGCGCCCTCGGCGTTCGTCAGCACCGCTCCCGCACCGGCAGGGCCCGGGTTGCCTCGCGCCGCTCCGTCTGAATAGACGCGCACGCGGTTCAGCGCTCCACCCGCGGCGGGCGTCACGATTTCGATGCCTGGCGTGGTGGACTCGGGCGCCGTCCGCGGGGCGGGCTCTGACGCAGGCGCCCCGGCGTCGCGCGGACCGCCGCCCAGCTGGTCAGCGGCTTCGTCCAACAGCTGACCCAGGTGTTCGCGGGTGAGCCCGCGAAAGGCGCGCACCGTCGCCGTCAACGGCTCCTCACGGGCGATGTGACGGAGGACGTCGACGAGCGAAGGGGTCGGCATGGGGAAGGGGACCGAAGTGATGCGCCGCCGCTACTTCTCGGCGGTGTCCTTCGGCTCGTTCAGCGCTTCCACGGCGAAGATGATGCGGTTGCACGAGGGGCACACGTCGGTGCCCAGCGAGGTGCGCAGCATGTTGTACATCTGCGGGGGCAGGTTCATGTTGCAGCCCTGGCAGGTGCCGGCCACCACGCCCACCATCGCGGGCAGCTTCTTCTTGCGGATGACCTCGTAGCGGCGGAGCAGGTTGGCATCCACGTTCGCGGCGACTTCCGCGCGGCGCCCCTCCAGCCCCTTCACCTGGGACTCGGATTCGCCCAGCTTCCCGCGCAGGTCCGTCATCCGGCCCGACAGGCCCTGCTGCTTGGTGGCGTATTCCGCCTCCTTGCCCTTGATGCCCTCGCGAGCCTGGCCCAGCTCCTTCACCTTCTCAGTCAGTGCCTCGGACTGGGTGAGGATGCCCTTCTTCGCGATGTCGATTTCGCGAGCGAGCGCCGAGTACTCACGCGTGGAGCGCTGGTCGGACAGGCGCGCTTCCCACTTCTTCACCTTGTCCTTCTCGTCCGTGATGTTCTGCTCGAGCAAGGCCTTCTGCTTCTCGAGGTCGGCGACGCGTGTCCGCTCGGCCTCGATGCCATTGCGCGCGACCCCCAGCTCCCGCTCCAGCTCGGAAATCTGGCGGGGATGCACGTCCGCCGCCTTTCGGAGCGAGGCGACCTCGAGGTCAACCTTCTGCAGCTCCGCCAAGGCCTTCAGTTTCTCCCGCAAGTTGCTGCCTCCCACACGGCCGCACCGACGCGCGGCTCGGCTCTTGTACCAACAAGGGTGCTGGGGTTCCAACGCGTAATTGGGGAAGCCTCCATCCCCGTGTTCGCCGCCTGCCCCTTGAGCGTTTGAATCCGCTTCACGCACCCGTTAGACCGGGCGCGTGTCCAGCCACCGCCTCCGCTCCCTCCTGGCCCCCGCGCTCCTCCTCGCCGCCACGGCCTGCCG
>NZ_RAWQ01000305.1:0-8375 GCF_003668965.1 Corallococcus sp. AB030 | reverse complement strand
GGGAGCAGCGGTGGCTCGGGGGCGGTGGATCCGGACCTCCAGGAGTACGCCGACGCGCTCCAGGTGCTGGATGAGAACTGGGACACCTTCGACACGGCGAAGGGGACGAAGGACGGCAAGCTGACGATGGCGGACCTGGAGGCGGTGCTGGGCAGCCCGGCGGCGTCCTCCACGCTCAAGCGCGCCGCGCAGTTCTTCACGGACCACCCGGAGTACTGGCACCGCCTGGAGATGGCGGCGGGCGGCGGCCGGGACGGCGTCACCAGCTGGCAGGACCTGGACGCGGAGCTGGACTCGGTGCCGAAGCCGTCGAGCGGCAGCGGCCGGAGCACGGGCGGCTCGCGTGCTCGGGACATCGTGGACAACCCGAACCTGAGCATCGAGCAGAAGGTGCAGGCCCTGCTGATGGGCATCACCCAGGACACCGACGACGAGCTGCTGGACGTGATGAACGAGATGGCCAGCGCCCGCGAGGAGCGCGCCACGTTGGGCACCAGCGGCTCGGACAAGGCGCGTGGCGCGAAGCTGGACACGGGCATGCAGGAACTGGAGCTGCGGCTTCAGACGCTGATGGAGAAGCGCAAGGCCATGTTCGACCTGATGAGCAACATGTCTTCGAAGTTCAACGAGATGGCGAAGACGGCCATCTCCAACCTGCGCAGCGCGTGAGGGCCGCCATGGGACGCATCATCAAGCACGACGGCGGCGAGGGACTGACGATGGAGATCGGCACGGCGCGCAGGCTGAAGGCATTCGCGCGAGGGGAGACGACCTGGGCGGAGGTGGAGGGGATGACCTTCGAGGAGGCGAAGGCCATCGCGCAGGTGGGCTGTGACCTGGCGGCGGCGGGCCGGTTGGAGGAAGCGCGCATCCTCTTCGAGGGGCTCGTGGAGGGGAACCCGAAGGACTCCGCGGCGCACGCGGCGCTGGGCACCGTGTACCAGAAGCTCGGGAGGGTGGAGGACGCGCTCACCGAGTACACGCACGCGCTGACTGGAGACCCGCGCAACCCCGTGGCGCTGACGGGCCGGGGCGAGCTGCACCTGCGCCGGGGCGAGCGGCAGGGCTTCACGGACATCGCCAACGCGGTGGAGGTCGACCCTCATGGCGAGACGTCCGCGGGACGCCGCGCGAAGGCCCTGGTGAAGGCCATCACCCTGGTGGCGGTGGAGAAGCTGAAAGAGGGCGCTCCGCCGACGTGAGCGGTTGACGGGAGACACGTTTCAAGACGGATGTGCCACCGGACAGTTGGGGAGCGGTCCGGGGGCGGCCGGCCGGAGGGTGGGCCTGGATGGCGAGGGGGAGTGGAGTGGAGGCCCATCCACCGGCGGCTTCTTGAAATCGGCTTCAGGGCGCGTCGAGCGCGGCGAGCCGTTCCCCGATGGGGGGATGGCTCATGCCCTTGAGCACGACCCAGCGGGGCGGCTCGGGGTCCATCTTGTTCACCCGGGCGGCCTTCACCAGCATGCGGCGGAAGGCGCCGGAGTCGCCGGTGAGGTTCAGGCCGTAACGGTCCGCCTCGCGCTCGCGCTCGCGGGAGAGCGCCCCGGCCACGGGGGCCGCGAGCGTGATGAGGAGGAACACCACCAGCGAGATCAGCGGCAGGGTGCGGATGTCGCCCGAGCGCTGGATGCCCCACCAGCCCCGGCGGGCGGACAGGCGCAGCAACTGGTCGATGAGGAAGAGCAGGGCCAGCACCGCGAGCGACGAGAAGATGCGGCCGGGCCAGCGGGGCTCGTTCACGTGGCCCGCCTCGTGCGCCACCGCGGCCAGGACTTCGTCCTCCGCGAGCTCACCCAGGATGACGTCGTTGAGGACGATGGTGCGCGTGGGGCCCTGGCCGGCGAAGTACGCCTGGATGCGCTTGGACTGCACGGACGTCTTCTCCACCACCACGTCGGAGAAGGTGATGTCCGCCTTGCGCATGAGTTCGGTGATGCGCGAGCGCAGCGGCCCTTCCTGCAAGGGCGTCTGGTCGTAGTAGAGGCGGGCGCGGTACGGGTCCAGGGCGGCGGCCACCAGCATCAGCAGGGCCACCGGCACGCCCAGCACCAGCCACCACCTGCGCACGCGGCGGGCGAGGCCATACAGGCCGATCACGAGCGCCGTCAGCGCGATGGCGCCCACGAGGGTGCCCTTGAACCACATCCACGCGAAGGTCGCGGGCGTGTCGTTGGACAGGCCGTGCCGGTGCTCCAGCACGTAGAAGAAGTACACGTTCGCGGGGGCGTAGAGCAGCTGGGTGGCCAGGTCGATGAAGAGCGCGAAGAGGAGCGCGGCCCCCCAACCGGGTTCACCCCACAGCCGGTCCATGGCGCTGAAGAAGGCGCGGCTCACCGGGGCCTTGCGCAGCGTGGCGCCAAACCTGCGCTCCAGTGACGCCGCCGCGGCCGTTGCCCCCCGGTACACGGGCCGCACGAGCACGGCCAGGATGAGCGCGGACAGGGCCAGCCGCACCAGCGGGTCCACCGCCGCCCGGATGTAATAGGGCTGGTGGTAGGCGTGGATGTCGGCGAGCTGCTCCGGGGTGAAGAGCGGTTCCATGGCCGGCGGGGGGCGCTAGCGGTGCTTCGCGCCCGCGTTGGAGGCGGGCATGGGCACGGAGACCCCTTCCGACTCCGTGTCGGCGTCCGCGTCCGCGAGCAGGAGCGTCTTCACCTTCTCCAGGCTCTGGCGGGTGCGGTCCACGAAGGCGTTCTGCGAACCGATGCGCTCGGCGGCCTCCAGCGTGCGCTCGTAGATGTTGATGGACTTGGTGAGCAGCACGCGGATCTTCTTGCGCAGCTCCTGGCGGTAGACCTCCGCCTCCTCGGCGTTGAGCTCCGGGGGCGTGGGCGAGTTCACCATGTGCTCGTGGAGGTTCTCGTACAGGGCGCCAATCTGCGCGCCCGCGGCGGTGGCCCAGTAGCCGTTGCCCACGCGGATGGCGCGCAGGTAGTGGCCCTGCGCGGACAACAGCAGCTCCGCCTTGTAGTTGAGGTCCTGCGCCAGCCCGTCGCTGCCCCGGCTGGCCTCCAGCTTCACGGCCTCGTAGTGCAGCCGGTAGATTTCGCCGACGAAGAAGTGCGCCTGCGCGGGGAAGTAGTCCTCCACCTCCGCCTTGTCCGGCAGGGCGTCATACGCGGCCAGCGCCTTGCGCAGCGTCCCCTCCGCGTCGTCGGTGCGGCCGGCCTCCACCTGGCAGATGCCCTGCTGAACCTGGGCCTCGATGCGGCGTCCCGCGGGCAGGTCCGCGCGCGCGGCCAGCGTCGTCAGCAGCTTCACCGCCTCCTCGTAGCGCTCCAGATGGTAGAGCGACTCCGCCACGCGGAAGGACGCGTCCAGCGCGTCGCCCTGGCCCTTCTCCGGCTCCGCCAGTTCGGCGAAGCGCCCGTAGGCGTCGTCCCACTCCTTGAGGCGCTGGTGCGCGAGGCCCGCGTTGTAGAGGGCCTGCCGGCGGTGCTGGCTGTTGGGGTGGAAGTCCGCGAGCCGGCCGAAGTAGCGCGCCGCCTGCTTGAAGTCGTTGGCGGCGAAGGCGGAGGTGCCGCCCGCGAAGAGCTCCTCGTCGTTGAGCTTGTCCAGCTCCAGGTCCGCCGTCACCGTGACGGGGTCGAACTCCACGACCTGCTTGTTCGCCGTGGCGTCCGGCTTCGTCCCCGTGCCCGTGGTGCGGCAGCCCGTGAGCGTCAGGCCCAGGCCCAACACGCCCACCCACAGCCACCGCCGGGCGACTCCGGCTGACTCCATCCGCTTCCTGCCGTGCATGCAGCTCGCTCCCATCCGGACGCCCACGTCACCCGGTGCGGCCCCGGACATCGACACCCAGGAGACCCGCCAGGTTCCCGGGGTGCTCTTCCGCGGTGCTTCCGGAGCCCGCCAGTCTAATGCGGGCAGGCCTCCGGTGCTCAGTCGCCCGTCCGCCCGGCATGAACGCCCCCGCGCGCCGGAAATGCCCGGGGTCTCCGAGCCTCCGGCGAGCCTCCGGCGCGTCACGCGGGGTGGGGGAGGGCGCTCAGGCGAGGACGTCGTCGCCCAGGAGGTAGCGGCCGGTGCCCCACAGCGCGGTGAGGTCGTGCACGTCCAGCCCGAAGCGCGGCACCTGGATGAGGGGCGTGCCCGGACAGGCCGCGCGCAATTGCGCCAGGCCCTCCAGGTCCTGCTGCGCCAGCACCTGGGTTTCGCGCAGCGTCTCCTCCACCTTCGCGCGGCGGGTGGGCGTCAGCGTGGCCGCGTCCGCCCACTGCGCCTGGATGGGCAGCGGGTGCACGCGGTTCACCACGATGGCCGTCATCTCCATGCGGTTCTGCTTGAGCAGCTTGTGGAAGTGGATGGCCTCGTCCAGCCGCTCCGGATTGGGGCTCGTCACCAGCACGAAGCCCGTCGTCTTGTCCTCCAGCAGCTCGCGTACGCCGCGGGCGCGCTCGCGGAAGCCCTCGTTCATGGAGGAGAGCGTCAGCATGAAGGAGGACAGCTCCTGGAGCATCTCCGTGCCGGTGAAGCGCGACAGCGCGCGCGTCACGTAGCTGCCGCCCAGGTTGAAGAGGGACAGGCCCACCTTGCCCGCCTTCAGCGCGGGCGTGAGCAGCCACTTGGCCGCTTCGTTGTCCAGGAAGTCCAGCACCCGGTTGGGCGCGTCCAGGAAGTCCAGCGCGTGCGCGGTGGGCGGCGTGTCCAGCACCACCAGCTCGTAGTCCGTGCTGCGGCGCAGGTCCCAGACCTTCTCCATGGCGATGTATTCCTGGCTGCCCGCCAGGGCCGTGGAGAGGGACTGGTAGAAGCGGTTGGCGAAGATGCGCTCGCGCTGCTCCGGCGGGGCCACGCGGGTGATGAGGTCGTCCCAGGTGGCCTTCATGTCCAGCATCATCGCGTGCAGGGCCGCCTTGGGCTTCACACCCAGGGGCTCCAGCACGGACGCGGGGACTTCCGCCTCCGTGTTGCCCAGGCCGGACAGGCCCAGGGAGTTGGCCAGGCGCTTCGCCGGGTCGATGGTGCACACGATGCTGGGCCGGCCATCCACCGCCGCGCGCAGCGCGAGCGTGGCCGCCACCGTCGTCTTGCCCACGCCGCCAGAGCCCACGCAGATGAGCACGCGCTTGTTCGCGAGCGCCGCTTGCAGCGCCGTCATGCTCCCGTGCCTCCGGTCACCATCGCGTTCAGGTGCCCCATCACCGTCTCCACCGCGTCCCGTCCGAAGCGCGGCACGAACAACCTGGGCACCGTGTACACCGGCGCGTGGAGGTTGCGCTCCAGCTTCGTGCCCGCGAGCACCGCCTGCGACGCGCGGTCATGGTGCGCCTGGGCCACGCGCATCAGCTCCGGGTGGCCCGCGAGCGCCTCCAGGTCCGCCTCCGTGAAGCGCTGGGGGAAGGCCTGGTTGAGCACCGCCGCGTGCGTGCGGATGTGCACCTTGTCTCGCAGCGCGCCGTGCAGCTCCAACGCCTCGTTCACCGGCATCTCCTCCGGCAGCGCCACCAGCACCGCGGCGGTGACGGACGGGTCCACCAGCAGGTCGCGCATCTTCAGCGCCTCGCGCGTCATGGGCCCCGGCGGCACCGTCTGCAGGAGCACCTGCGGCACGCTCAGGAAGGAGATGGCGTGGCCGGTGGCGGGCGCGTCCAGCACCAGCGTGTCGTACTTCCAGCGGCCGTCCGGCAGCTTCTCCTGGAGGTGGAAGAGGATCTTCCCCAACAGCACCAGCTCCTGGAGCGACGGGATGAAGCGCAGGAAGTAGCGCACCAGCCGGTTCTCGAAGACCGTCTTGTAGAGGGTCTCGAAGCGCAGGACCATCAGGCCGTACTCGCGCATGGCCTCCTGGGGGCGCACGTCCACCGCCCAGAGGTTCTCCTCCAGGAGCTTCACCTCCGGGCCGGCTTCGGGCAGCTCCAGGATGCGGCTGACGCGCTCCTGGGTGTTCACTTCGCACACCAGGGTGCGCCGGCCGGCGCGCACCGAGGCCAGGGCCAGGGCGGCGGCGACGGTCGTCTTCCCCACGCCCCCCTTGCCAGAGACGATCCACAGGCGTTTGTCGAGCAGTCCGGCCATAGAGGGCGCGCGAACCGTAGGGATGGGCTCCCGGAGAGTCAACGAGAGTCCACGAGCGGAAATCCCCAATGTTGCCCTGCTTGACACGTCGCGTTGGCCCCTCCCAGAGTGCGGCGTCCTCTTCCTGACGTCCCGCCTGTCCCGACGGCCGAGATGCCGTGTCCGGGGTGGGCCGGACCTGAACGGTTCCAAGAACATGCTCAAGAACAACCCGGTGATGAAGAAGCTCGTGGAGACGGGCGAGGAGCGCGTGGGCAAGCTCGCGCAGCAGCTGCTCTCCAACGAGAAGTTCGTGGGGGCGGTGCAGACGCTGGTGTCCCGCTCGCTCGCGGCGAAGGGGACGCTGGACGCGGCGCTGCGCACGGCGCTGTCCGCCATGAACCTGCCGTCCACGGCGGACCTGGAGCAGCTGCGCTCGAAGGTGGACGACCTGGAGAAGCTGCTCGCGTCCGTCGAGGGCAAGCTGGACACGCTGGTGTCGAACACGTCCTCGAAGAAGAAGGGGTAGGGCGCGGCAAGCCCTCACGGCCATGCGGCGCATCGCGTTCATCAACGAGAAGGGCGGCACCTGCAAGACGACGCTCGCGGTGAACACCGCCGCGTGGCTCGCGCTGGAGCAGCGCCGCCGCGTGCTGCTGGTGGACCTGGACACGCAGGGCCACGCGGGCAAGTCACTGGGCCTGGACGTGCGCACGCTGCCGCGCAACGTCTTCCACCTGCTCACCGACGCGGAGGTGTCCCTGGCCTCCGTGGTGCGCCCCACGGGCGTGAGCGGGCTGGACGTGGTGCCCGCGTACAAGGAGATGGCGGACTTCCCGGTGGTCGTGGCGCAGGACCCGCGCCGCGCGCACCGGCTGGCGGACCGCATGCGTGAAGCGGAAGCCGCGGGCTACGACATGGTGCTGTTCGACGCGCCTCCGTCCATGGGGCTCACCACGCGCAACATCCTGGTGGCGTCCACGGAGGTGGTGGTGCCGGTGGCGCTGACGTACCTGGCGCTGGACGGGTGCGCGGAGCTGGCGGAGACGGTGCGCCAGGTGGGCGAGGCGGAAGGACGCAAGGACCTCCGCGTCACCCGGGTGGTGCCCACGCTGTACCGCAAGACGGCGCTGGCCACGGCCATCCTGGAGCGGCTGCGGACGTACTTCCCCGAAGCGCTCGCCGCCACGCCGCTGGGCTACAGCGTCAAGGTGGACGAGGCGCAGAGCCACGGGAAGACCATCTGGGAGTACGCACCCCAGAGCCCGGGGGCGCGGATGCTCGCGGCCATCGCGGCGGAGATTGACGGCGGGGCCCCTCCGGCGAAGCGGAAGCGGACCCGGCCGAAGGTGGCCTGAAGCGCCGGCGCCCGCTTCCTCACGGGCGCCACGGCGTTCAGGCACGGGTGCTTCAGGACGCGCTGGTGTCCTTCTTGTCGCCCTTCTCCACGGCGTCGAGCTTCTTCTCCAGCTCCTCCAGCCGCTGCGCGAGCGCCTGCATGTCGCGGCCCAGGGCGGGGAGGTTGCCGGTGAGGTTCTCCACGACCTGCTTCACGCGCTCGTCGATGCGGCGCTGGAAGTCCTCGAAGGCGCGCTGGCTGGCCTTGAGGAGCTCCGCCGGGTTGAGGCTCGCGGCGCTGCCCTCGGCCTGCGGCGCGGGCGTTGCGGCGGGGGCCTCCGGGGGGGCCTCCTGCAGGCTGCCGTCCTCGCGGCGCAGCAGCTTGTCCAGCCGCTGCTCGGCCTCTTCGCGGATGGAGGCCACGCGCGGCGAGACCTCCTTCTGGATGAACCCGGAGATGGACTCGCCGGGGTGGCGGATGATCTCCCGCAGCACCGACAGAGGCATCTGGTTCTTCTTCTTCTCCTCTTCGAAGATGATCTGCGCGAGGGTGACGGAGGTCAGGTCTTCCTTCGTGCGGTTGTCGACAATCCGCACCTCGGTGCCCTCCTTGATCATCGCGGCGATCTCATCGAGCGTGACGTACCGGCTCTCCACGGTGTCGTAGAGTTTCCGGTTCGTGTAGCGCTTGATGATCTTCGGCTCCTTGGTGTTGCTGGGAGCGTTTGCTTGCTCGGCCTCGCTCATGTCTGTCGTCTCCGACCCCGGCTGCGCCTTGGCATTTACTGGTTTACTTCTTGATTTCCAAAGGGGCGAACCTCGTATCAAAGGGGTTGGAAGCGAGCAAGTTACCCGGGCCCGACTCGCGGTGGTTGCCGGGTGGGCCTATGCTCCAAGTCCCCCCGACCCGACCCCATGATCGTCCAGTGCGAACAGTGCCAGACGCGGTTCAAGATCCCCGACGAGAAGGTGACGGAAAAGGGGGTCAAGGTCCGCTGCACCAAATGTCAGAACACCTTTCGGGTCGCGCGTGAGCC
>NZ_RAWQ01000304.1:0-8620 GCF_003668965.1 Corallococcus sp. AB030 | reverse complement strand
GGCTGGGAGGGCGTGCTCCTGGACGGGAGGCTGGACCTCTGGGTGGACGTGGCGGCGGGGCAGGGGCGTCAGTCGCTGCGGTTGGATCCAGGCGGCGACGTGCCGGTGCGGCACCGCACGCTGCTCGTGGGCGTGGCGGTGGGGCCCACCTGGACGTGGGGCCGGCTGGGCCTGTCCACCGGTCCCCGCGTGGCCGGACTGTGGTTGCAGCGCTCCTTCCAGTTGGAGCTGTTGGACCGGAACGAGCAGTACGTCACGGCCTGGCCGGGATGGATGGCCGCACTGTCGTTCCGCTTCAGCCCGGTGTGGATGGTGGAGGCGCGCGCACAGGCGTTGTGGGCCTACGTCCCGGTGGACGGGCAGACGCGAACGGTGGGCTTTGGAGGCCTGATGCTGGCCGGAGGGTACCGCTTCTGATGCGAGCCAGGACATGCGGCAGGGCGCTGGTGTTGGCGCTCGTGGGCTGTGGCGGTTTCGACAACGGAGACCTGCGCACGGGCACAGTGCGAGGCCGCGTGCTGGGCGCGGAGTCCGGCGTGGCGCGCGTCAGCGTGCTGGGCCATTCGGAGCTTCGAGCGACGGTGGCCGCGGACGGCCGCTTCGAACTGGACGGCGTGCCAGCGGTGCCGCTGGAGCTGTACGTGGTCGCCTCACGTACGCAGGCGGCGAGGACGCCCGTGTTGGCGCAGGGTGCAAGGGTCACCGACGTGGGTGACATCCAGGGGAAGCCCGGGGCCTTCCTCACCGTGCGGGTGCGCGACGAGCAGGGCGCCATCCCTCCCGACGTCGAGGTGGAGCTGCGAGGCACGGGAGAAGACCGCGCGAAGGTGGACACGAGCAGCGGCGAGGTCCGCCTGGGGCCGCTGCCCGCGGGCTGCTACTCGCTGGAGGTCAAGGCCGACGACCTGGAGGACGTGGAGACGGAGGTCTGCGTCCGTGAAGGCGAGGAGCGCGTCCAGGCCATCACGCTGCCCGCGGATGACGATGACGGTGGGGACGACGACGGCGGCAGCGACGACCACGGCGGCGGACGGGACGGCGGCTGAATCGTCACTTCAGGTCAGTGACCCGAATCGAGCCGAGGAAGGCTTCGCCCTCGGGGAACGGGTCGTCCTCGGGGGAAACGACCTGAAGGAAGACAAGGCTTGTCCCCGCGACGAGCCAACGATCGCAGAGTCTTTCTCCGATGCCGTCCGGCATCTCCTCGGGCGGGCCAATCCACTCTGCGCCGACCATCCGCCACTCCCATCCGTACCAGGGCGCGGGTAGCCGGGTGAGCTCGTTCTCTGGGACGCCATAGCGCTGGATCAGCACCATCCGGAGTTGCTCGCGCTTGTCTTCGGGCGAGGCTTCGGGAGCGTAGACATCGGTGCTCCAGTCAAAATGGAAATGCCTGCCCGAGTCCGTGTGGCTCCACGAGCAGTGGACGCCGAGCAAGGGTCGGGGCTCATCAAATTTGAGGAGGAGGTCGTCGCCGGCCTTGTAGTGCCAGCACCTGGCATACGGCCCTGCGCGAGGCGATTCCGGTTCCCCAGGAGACACCCGAGGCGCCACGACGCTCACCCCGGGAGCCGGCTCCCAGCGGGCCAGCTCCTGAGGCAGCGGCCACTGCGGCCGGGCAGGAGCAGCCGTCCGCCCCGTCGCACAGGCCATGCATGCGAGCGCGAGCAGGCTCGGAACGTAGCGATTCAACCGGGTCATGGAGATAGGGTACACCCCGGGCCGTGAAGCCCCTGCCTCCCTCTCGCCCCACGAAGGTGACGACGTGAACGACCGACTCCTGCGCACGGCGCGCCGCCAGCCCACCGACACCACCCCCGTGTGGCTGATGCGTCAGGCGGGCCGCTACCTGCCCGAGTACCGCGCCATCCGCGGCAACATCGCGTTCCTGGACCTCTGCAAGAACCCGGACCTGGCCGCGGAAGTCACCGTCCAGCCCATCACCCGCCTGGGCGTGGACGCCGCCATCATCTTCTCCGACATCCTCATCCCCGTGGAGGCCATGGGCATCCACCTGGAGCTGGGTGACAAGGGCCCCCACTTCCCCAACCCGCTGCGCACGCCCGCGGACATCGACAAGCTCGGCGTCCCCGACCCCGTGGAAGGCACCGGCTTCGTCGCCGAGGCCATCCGCCGCACGCGCAAGGCCATCAACGACTCCGTGCCCGTCATCGGCTTCGCGGGCGCGCCCTTCACCCTGGCCGCGTACATGGTCGAGGGCGGCGGCTCCAAGAGCTACATCCAGATCAAGCGCCTGCTCTTCGAGCAGCCCGAAGTCGCCCACCGCCTCTTCCGGAAGCTCACCGACACCCTCATCCCGTACCTCAAGATGCAGGTGGAGGCCGGCGCGAAGATTGTTCAAATCTTCGACTCCTGGGGCGGCGAGCTGTCCCCCTGGGACTTCGAACGCTTCAGCCTCCCGTACCTCACCGAGATGGTGACGGAGCTCAAGGCCACTGGCGTCCCCGTCATCCTCTTCGGCGTGAACATGACGCCGCACCTGCCGCTCCTGAAGCGCACCGGCGCGGACGTCATCGGCCTGGACTGGCGCTGCCCCGTGGACGAGGGCCGCCGCATCCTCGGGCCGGACGTCGCCACCCAGGGCAACCTGGATCCGCTCCACCTCTTCCTCCCCCGCGAGGAGCTGGACGGTCGCGTGAAGGACATCCTCCGCCGCGCCGGCCCCACCGGGCACATCTTCAACCTGGGCCACGGCATCCTCCCGCCCACCGACCCGGACGCCGCGAAGTTCCTCGTGGAGGCCGTCCACAAGCACGGCGCCGCCCTCCGCCAGGGCACGCTCGGCTGAACAATCCCCCGCCCGGCCGACTGGCGAGCAGTTGACTCAAGAATCAATCCGACATTGACGCGGTGCATTGCCCGCCGTTAGAAGCGCCTCACTCGTTTCACAGAGGGTGAGGCACACATGGCAAGCGAGAAGCGCAACGGCCACCGGCGGGTGGCCATCGTTCGCGGTCTGCGGACGCCGTTCGCGAAGGCGGGCACCGTCTTCGCGAACCTGACGGCGCTGGACCTGGGCCGGATGGTGGTCCAGGAGCTGGTGCAGCGCAGCGACCTGGACCCCAATGAAATCAACCAGGTCGTCTTCGGACAGGTCATCCCTACGCTGACCGCGCCCTCCATCGCGCGCGAAGTGGTGCTGGCGGCGGGCCTGCCCAAGCGCATTGACGCCTTCACGGTGGCGCGCGCCTGCGCCACGTCCATCCAGTCCATGGTGGCGGGCGCCAACGCCATCGCGCTGGGGGACGCGGACGTCGTCATCACCGGCGGCACCGAGTCCCTGTCGGACGCGCCCATCTTCACCAGCCGCCCGCTGGCGCACGCGCTGGCCGCGTCGTCCAAGGGCAAGAGCCTGCCGGACAAGCTCAAGCCCTTCCAGAAGCTCAAGGCCAAGGACCTCATCCCCGTGCCCCCCGCCATCGCCGAGTACTCCACCGGCGAGACCATGGGCGAGAGCGCGGAGAAGATGGCCAAGGAGAACGGCATCACCCGCGAGGAGCAGGACCTCATCGCGTTCAACTCGCACCAGAACGCGGCCCGCGCGTGGAAGGAGGGCCTGTTCGACGGTGAGGTGATGCACGTCACCGTGCCGCCCAGGTACGAGCAGACCGCCACGAAGGACAACATCGTGCGCGACGACACCAGCCTGGAGGCGCTGTCCAAGCTCAAGCCGGTGTTCGACCGCCGCTATGGCAGCGTCACCGCCGGCAACGCGTCCCCGCTGACGGACGGCGCCGCGGCGCTGCTGCTCATGAGCGAGGAGAAGGCGAAGGCGCTGGGCTACGAGCCGCTGGGCTTCCTGCGCTCGCACGCGTTCGCGGCCACGGACCCGGGAGACCAGCTGCTCCAGGGCCCGGCGTACGCGGCGCCCGTGGCGCTCAAGCGCGCGGGGATGAAGCTCGCGGACATCGACCTGGTGGAGATGCACGAAGCCTTCGCCGCGCAGGTGGCGAGCAACCTCCAGGCGCTGGCGTCCAAGGAGTTCGCGAAGAAGGCGGGCTTCAACGCGCCGGTGGGCGAGGTGGACCGGTCCATCCTGAACGTGACGGGCGGCTCCATCTCCATCGGGCACCCGTTCGGTGCCACGGGCGCGCGCATCATCACGCAGGCCCTGAATGAGCTGAAGCGTCGGAACAAGAACACGGTGTTGTGCACCGTCTGTGCCGCGGGTGGCCTGGGCGCCGCGGTCATCCTGGAGCGTGCGTGATGGCGACCAAGCAAGAGGCAGTCGAAGCGAAGCAGGGCTTGAGCTACGACGTCACGAACGGCGTCGCGGTCATCACCGTGGACCAGCCGGGCGCGCCGGTGAACACGCTGTCCCCGGACGTGGGCGCCGCGTTCTCCGACCTGCTCCTTCAGGCGGAGCGGGACCCGGAGGTGAAGGCCGTCGTCTTCATCTCCGGCAAGAAGGACAACTTCGTCGCTGGCGCGAACATCGACTTCCTCCAGACCATCAAGTCCCCGGCGGACGTGGAGGCCATCAGCCGCGCCGCGCACGCGGAGTTCGACCGGCTGGAGGCCTTCTCCAAGCCCGTGGTCGCGGCCATCCACGGCGCGTGCCTGGGCGGCGGCCTGGAGTGGGCGCTCGCGTGTCACTACCGCATCGTCACGGACAGCCCCAAGTCGGTGGTGGGCCTGCCGGAGACGCAGCTGGGCCTCATCCCCGGGGCAGGCGGCACGCAGCGGCTGCCCGCGCTGATTGGCGCGGAGGCCGCGCTGGACCTCATCCTCACCGGCAAGAACGTCAAGCCGTCCAAGGCGAAGAAGCTGGGCCTCGTGGATGAAGTCGTGCCGGTGCCCATGCTCAAGGATCTCGCGCTCAAGCGCGCGGCGGAGCTGGCCGCGGGCACGCTGAAGGTGGAGCGCTCGCACCAGGGCTTCAAGGCCGTGGCCCAGAGCGGCAAGAAGAAGGGCATCGCCGGTCTCTTCCAGGGGCTCATCAACAAGGACCTCTGGAAGGAAGCGGCGCTGGAGGACAACCCGCTCGGCCGCAAGGTGATGTTCGACCAGGCGAAGAAGCAGCTCCTGAAGAAGACGCGCGGCAAGTACCCCGCGCAGGAGAAGGCGCTGCAGGTCATCCGCGTGGGCCTGGAGTCCGGCCGCAAGGCGGGCCTGGAGGCGGAGGCGAAGGCCTTTGGCGAGCTGGTGTTCACGGACGTGTCGCGGCGCCTGGTGGAAATCTTCTTCGCCACCACGGCGCTGAAGAAGGAGAACGGCACCTCCAACCCCAACCTGAAGCCGCGCGAGGTGAAGAAGGTGGGCGTGCTGGGCGGCGGCCTCATGGGCGGTGGCATCGCCTACGTGGCTGGCGTGCTCCAGGGCGTGCCCGTGCGCGTGAAGGACCGGGACGACGCGGGCGCGGGTCGCGCGCTCAAGCAGGTGCAGACGGTGCTGGATGAGCGCGTGAAGCGCCGCTCGCTCACGCGGCTGGAGTCGAACGCGAAGCTGTCCAACATCACCGCGGGCACGGACTACAGCGGCTTCAAGTCGGTGGACCTGATCATCGAAGCGGTCTTCGAGGACCTGAAGCTCAAGCACCAGGTCATCGCGGAGGTGGAGGCCGTCACCGGCGAGAACACCATCTTCGCGTCCAACACCTCCAGCCTGCCCATTGGCGAGCTGGCGAAGGGCAGCAAGCGCCCCTCGCAGGTGATTGGCATGCACTACTTCAGTCCGGTCCACAAAATGCCGCTGCTGGAGATCATCACGCACCCGGGCACGGCGGAGTGGGTGACGGCCACCTGCGTGGACGTGGGCAAGAAGCAGGGCAAGACCGTCATCGTCGTCAACGACGGGCCGGGCTTCTACACGTCGCGCATCCTCGCGCCGTACATGAACGAGGCGGCGTACCTGCTGGCGGAAGGCGCGGACATCGTCCAGCTGGACAAGGCGCTGGTGGACTTCGGCTTCCCGGTGGGGCCCATCACGCTCTTGGACGAGGTGGGCATCGACGTGGCCCAGAAGGTGGGGCCCATCATGGAGGCCGCGTTCGGCAAGCGCATGGTGGCGCCCAAGGCGCTGGCGGGCGTGGTGTCCGACGGCCGCCTGGGCCGCAAGACGAACAAGGGCTTCTACCTGTACGAGAACGGGAAGAAGAAGGAGGTGGACCCGCAGGTCTACCTGCTCCTGCCGCACGGCAAGGACCGCAAGTCCCTGGACCCCGCGGAGATGGCCGAACGCGTCGCGCTGCAGATGGTGAACGAGGCCATCCGCTGCCTGGGTGAAGGCATCCTGCGCAGCCCGCGCGACGGCGACGTGGGCGCCATCTTCGGCCTGGGCTTCCCGCCGTTCCTGGGCGGCCCGTTCCGGTACGCGGACGCCCTGGGCCCGGCCAACCTGCTGCGCAAGCTGGAGCACTACCAGGACAAGTACGGAGAGCGCTTCACGCCCGCGCCGCTGCTGGTGGAGAAGGTGCGCGCCAACAAGGGCTTCTACGAGTCCTGAGCACGTGACGCACCGGGCGGTGAGGGGACCTCAAACGGTTTTCTCCCTGTTTCCGGGCCTGACTTGACGCGAGGGGCGGTTCTGGACCAAGGGGCATGCCCTACATGGTCCGTTCCGCTCCTCGTGTTGTTCTGACCGCCGGGCTCGCGGCCCTGGTGGTGTGCACCGCGTTGGTAACGGTGTCCGCGATTGCGTTCCCACTGGGCTACAGCCCCGCGCGGCTGACGTGGCCGGGCGCTCCCGTCCTCCTGGGCTGGACGCACTTCGACGCCGGTTGGTACGCGCACATCGCGACGGCGGGCTACAGCTACACGCCCGGCCAGCAGAGCCCGGTGGCGTTCTTCCCGCTGTACCCCCTGGTGCTGCGCGGGCTGGGCCTGCTGTCCATGGACACGTTCCTCGCGGGCGTGCTCGTCACCATGCTGTGCGGCCTGGGCGCGCTGTACGTCTTCACGCTGTGGGCGCGCACGCGGGCGGATGAAGAGGCGGCGAGGAACGCGGGGCTGCTGCTGGCGTTCTATCCGTTCGCGTTCTTCCTCTACGGGGCTATGTATTCGGACGCGCTGTTCCTCCTGCTGATCATCGGAGCGTTCCTGCTGTTGGAGCGGGGGCAGCTGGGGTGGGCGGTGCTGCTCGCGGCGGTGGCCACGGCGGCGCGGCCGGTGGCGCCCGCGCTGGTGGTGGGCCTGCTGGCGCGGCGGCTGGAGTGGAAGCACGAGCGCGGCCTGAAGTGGAGCCTGATGGACCTGCTGCCGGTGTTCGCGGCGGCGGGCTTCGTGCTGTACGTGCTCTACCAGTGGAAGGCGTTCGGCGAACCGTTCGCGTTCATGAAGGTGCAGTCCGCGCCGGGGTGGGACCAGAAGCCGGGCTGGCGCACGTGGGCGAAGCTGCGCTGGTTCCAGGGCTTCAGCCGGGAGATGTCGCTGTCGGACGGCTTCAGGCTGATGGGGCACGCGGCCGTCACGGTGGGGGCGCTCGCGCTGGTGTGGCCCACGGTGAAGCGGTTGGGGTGGGGCTATGGCGTGTACACGCTGGCCATCGTGGGATTGCCCGCACTGTCCAGCAAGGACTTCATGGGCATGGGGCGCTACCTGCTGGCCGCCTTCCCGCTGTTCCTCACGTTGGCGCTGCTGCTCAAGGAACGGCCGCGCACGAGGTGGGGAGTGCTCGCAACGAGCGCCTGCGTGATGCTGGCGCTGACGGCGGCCTTCGGAGCGGCGGAGTACGTGTCATGAGCGGACGGATGGGACGAGCGCTGGTGCGAGCCGCAGCCCCGAGCGCGGAGGCCGCGTCATGAGCGGGCTCATGTCCCAGGCGCTGGAGCTCTATGCGCACCTGCCCGCGGGCGAGCGCTTCCACGTGCACGCGCGGGCGTCCTCGGCCCCCTTGCTCGCGGTGGCGTCGCGTCTGCCCGCCGGGACGGTGGCGGACATCGGCTGCGGGCACGGCCTCCTGTCCGCGGTGATGGCGCTCGCGGTGCCGGAGCGACGGGTCCTCGGAGTGGACCTGGACGAGCGCAAGGTGCACTGGGCGAAGCAGGCCCTGTCGGGGCTGCCCAACGTGACGCTGGACGTGGGCTCCGTGGAAGAGCTCGCGAGGACGCAGCCGCACAGCCTCGACGCCGTGGTGGTCTGCGACGTGCTGTACCTGCTGCCCGACGAGCGGTGGCCCGGCTTCCTCCAGTCCGTGCGCGGCCTGCTCAAGCCCGGAGGCCGCTTCCTCCTGAAGGAAGTCGAAGGCGACCGCTCCTGGAAGCACGCGAAGGCGCTCGCGCAGGAGTGGGTGATGGTCTCGCTCCTGGGGCGCACCAAGGCCAGCGGCGGCATGGTGCTCAAGCCGCGAGTCGACGGCGTGCGCATGCTCCGCGACGCAGGCTTCGAAGTGCGTGAAGTCGTGGGCCTGGGAGCGGGCTACACGACGCCGCACCTGCTCTACGACGCCGAAGCCCGCTGAAGAAGCCCACGCGCGCTTGGCGGGCCACCTCCAAGCCTGTCCGACAGGAGGGTTGCGCGGAATAAGCAATCCGCCGGGTCCCGTAGAAGAGAGATGACTTCAGAAGAAGGAGCCTCCTGCGCCTCTGCCGAGCAGGGGGGCAGGCGCCGCGTCGCAAAGGACCCGACTCCGCGCTTCAAGGGAGCGGAGCGCGAGGTGCTTG
>NZ_RAWQ01000303.1:0-8629 GCF_003668965.1 Corallococcus sp. AB030 | reverse complement strand
GTATAAGAGACAGGCTTGGAACCCGGGGCGGGCGCGGGGATGAAGTGGAAGAAGAGCGTGGCGTCCGGCAGGTCCACCTTGCCGCGGGCGCTCTCCTGCAACGGCAGGTCGAAGGTGTCGTCCGCGCGGCGCGTGGCGAGCCCCTGCTCCCGGAGCGCGTCGAAGTCCACGTCCGACGAGCCCAGGTTGATGCGGCCCTGCATGTGCTCGTCGATGATGAGGTGGAACTGCTGGCCGCGGTTCTCCAGCACCTTGAAGCGCGGCGGGCGCGCCTCGGACGGGGGCATGACGATGGTGTTGCGGGCGTCATCGCCAATGGTGACGGAGTCGTGGAGCAGGTGGTGCTCTTCGACGATGCGCCCGTCCTGGATGACGCCGACGCGCAGCAACTTGGGGCGGGTTTGAAGGGCCATGGATCTAGAACGGGTCCTGCTGCACGCTCTGGACCACCTTGGGCACGAAGCTCTCCGTGCGGTTCAGGTCGTCGAAGCTCGGCTTGGAGCGGTCGAGGAAATAGAAGGCTTCCGGCTTCTGGATGCGCCCCTCGACCTTGATGGCTTCCAGGCGGATGGCCTTGGCCGGCTTCTTCGCCGCCGGAGCCTGGGGCGCTGGCGTCGCGCCGTTCGCCGCCTTCTTCGTGGACGCGGAGTCCTCCGCCCAGGACGGACCGGAGACGGCGACGAGCAGCAGGAGGAGGGCGGGGCGCATGGCGGAAGGTCGGGCTACTGGACGTCCTTGGACACCTTACCCGAGGCGCCCGGCCGCGTGGCAGGGGGCCCGGGGGGCGAGGCAGGGGTCGGGTTTGCCTCGGGGGCCTTGGCGGCTTCGGCGGCCTTCTTCAGGCCTTCCTTGCGCTCGCGCTCGCGGCGGCGGGTCTCCCGGTCGATGCCCTTCTGCGCGTCCTTGAGGTACTGCGCGGTGCGCTCGTCGGTGCCGCCCTTGGACTTGTACTGCTCCAGGAAGGACGCGGCCTTCTGGAGTCGCTCCAGGGCGTCCATTCCGGCGGGCTCCAGGTCCAGGTGGAGCAGGGCCAGGTTGAAGTACACGTCCTTCGTGTCGGGCTGGAGTTGGAGCACGCGCTCGTACTCCGCCAGGGCGCGGGGGAAGTCCCCTTCGCCGCGGTACGCGTTGCCCAGGTTGAGGTGGGCGGCGGCGAAGTCCGGCGCGGCCTTCACGGCGGCTTCCAGCTCCACGCGGGCGCCGGAGTAGTCCTCGCCCTGGTTGAGCAGGGTGCCCAGGTTGTTGCGCGCCTCGGCGAAGTCCGGCCGGAGCGCGATGGCCTGGCGGAAGCGCTCCAGCGCCAGGGGGCGCTCCTTGAGACCCAGGTGCACCAGGCCCAGGGCGTTGAGGGTGGCCGCGTCCTGCGAGTCGATGGCGAGCGCGTTGCCCAGCACCATGGAGGCCAGCTCGTACTTGCCTTCGCGGGCGTACACCTGCGCGAGCACCTGCATGGCGGGCACGTGCTGCTCGCTGACCTGGAGCGCGCGGCGGGCCTCGGCGACAGCGGCGGGGTGCTTCTTCTGCAGCAGGAGGTTCAGCGCCAGCGCCGTGCGCCGCGCCACCGAGTCCTGCTTCGTCAGCGCCTCGCGCAGCTCCGCCTCCAGCGACGCCGCGCGGCCCGTGCGCGCCGCCAGCCGCACCAGGCAGTCCCACGCGGCCTCCTGGTCCGCGTCCAGCACCAGCGCCTGACGGTAGGAGCGCTCCGCGTCCGGGAAGCGGCCCTGGCGCTCCTGCACGATGCCCAGGTTCGTCCACGCGGGGCCGAGCTTCGGGGACTTCTCCAGCAGGGCCTTGAGCGCGGCCTCCGCGATGGTCAGCTCTCCGCGCCGGGCGACCTCCACCGCGCTGGTGAAGTCCCGCTCCGGTCCGGCGAGCGACTTCGCGACCGGCGCCGGTTCCTTCGCCTGGGGGTTCGCGTCGCCAGCCTTCGCGTCACCAGACTTCGCTTCGCCGGGCTTCGGAGACGTGCTGATGGCCGTGACGGGTCCGGCTTCCGGCCCGGTGAGCTTCGAGTCCTTGCGCGTCTCCGGACCGGAGGCGCAGGCGGACAGCCAGAGCACGAGCCCGGTGAGCGCGAACTTGCGGCCCGCGTTCATGGCGTGCCCCCTTCCGTGAGCCGGGGCGCCTTGTCCGGGTCGGCGCGAGCGGGCGTGGGCGGCGCGGCGAGGCTGCCCAGCAGGCCATCCGGATACACGGTCTCCGACGCGAGCGCGCCCCGGGCCTCCTTGAGGACGGGGTACTCCTTGGGGCGGAAGCGGTTGAGGGACTCCAGCGTGCGGCGCGTCCACTCGTTGGAGACGCGGTTGTTGCGCGCCTCCTTGAGCGTGGCGGCGTAGCTCTCCACGGCGCGGTCCTCCAAGGCGACGGTCCGCTGCGTGAGCATGTCCTGGTACGTCAGCACCGCGTCGTCCCCCAGGCGCTTCACTTCCGGAGGCACCGGCGCGTCCAGCAGCGTGACGGCGAAGCGCTCCAGGGCGTAGCCGCGCCGGTAGAACGACGCCAGCGACCATTCCAGCTGCTTGTACGGCAGCACCTTGGCGTACGCGGCGTCCACCGCCTTCACGGCTTCGGTCTTCTTCGTGAAGCTCTTCTCCAGCGCCTTGCCGGAGCCGCTGAGCTTCAGCGCGTCGAAGCGCTGGAACTCCAGCTCGGCCAGCTGGAAGCGGCTGTAGGCGGCGGCCTCCGCGGCGCGCGGCTGCGTGTCCGGCTTCAGCTTGCGGCGGTCGAAGTCATCCGCGGCGGCGGCGTACGCGCGCTCGGCCTCCTTCGCGTTGCCACGCTTCTTCCAGGCGTCACCCAGGCGGCGCTTGGCGTCCACCACCAGCTCCACCTGATCCGCCTTGCTGGCGAACTTGCGGACGAAGGCCTCCAGCGCATTGATTTCGCCCCGGGTGTCGCCCTGCTTCTCCAGGATGCGTGCCGCGCGGTACTGGTTCTCCGGCGCGTTCTTCCCGTGGGGATACAGCTCCACGCACCGCTGGAAGGCAGCGGCGGCCTCCGCGTAGCGCTGCTGTCCTTCGAGCAGCGACGCCGCGTTGTAGAGCGCGGCCTCACGCTCCTCGGCCTTCGGGTAGTCCTTCACCAGCTTCTGATAGCTGGTGACGGCCTTGTCGAAGTCGTAGGACTTCTGCGCGTTCAGGGCCACGCGGAACAGCGCGGTGTGCGCCCACGGCGACTTCGGGTAGTCGCGGTAGACGCGCTCGTAGAGCTTCATCGCGGAGTCGAAGCGGCGCAGTTCCTCGTACGCCACCGCCGCGTTGTTGAGCGCCTTGTCCGCGAACTCGTGGCGGGGGGCCTCCTCCACCAGCTGGAGGTACTTCTTCGCCGCCTCGTCGTAGCGCTTCTGCGAGGCCAGTTGGTCCGCCAGGTTGAAGCGGCCGGCGAGCTTGAACTTCATCAGCTCGCGGTACTGCTCACTGGACGGATCCACCACCTGCGCGTTGCTGGCGAGCCGCGCGCTGACCTCTTCCACGCTCTTCCAGTCCTGGTCGACGAGGAAGGACTCGATGATGAGGTTGGTGGCATAGCCGGCCACCGGGTTGCGCGGGTACGCCTGCACCACGCGCTCGAAGCGGGGGCGGGCCTGGGCGAAGTCGTCGTGCGTGTAGAAGAGCTCCGCGGCCTGGTAGGCGATGCCCGGCGCGGCCTCTTCCTTCGGCAGCAGCGCCACGTACGCGTCGGACGCCTTCACGAGCGCGGCCTCCGTCTCCGCCAGGGCCACGGGCGCGTGCGTGCTGTCCTTGGGGCGCTCGCTGGCGCGCAGCGGCTTGCGCTCCGGCACGCGGCCCGCCTTCACGTCCTCGTCCAGCTGCGCCTTCCAGGCGAGCACCGCGTTGTGCGCGGACACGTCCCGGTAGGTGTTGTCCTGGTTGGAGTCGCGCACGGCCGCGTACTCCTTCGCCGCCGCGCCGTACGCGTCCGAGTTGAAGAGGGACTCGGCGTGGAAGAAGCGCATCGCGTACGCGGTCTTGCTGCGCGGGAAGCGCTCCAGGTACGTGCCGTACGCGCGCGCGGCGGAGGCGTAGGTGCTCTTGGCCTCCGCGGCCTTGCCCTCCTTCTGGAAGGACTGCGCCTGCTGGTGCTGGTACGCGGCGGCGGAGTAGAGGCTCTGCTCGGCGAGCGTCTGCGCGTGCGACAGCGCGTTCGGGTCGTCCTTGTTCTTCTCGTACCAGGCGCCGCCGGGCAGGTAGCTGTTGGCCAGCTTCTCCGACTCGCGCGCGTACAGGTCCATGCGCCGGTCGCGCTCGTAGGCCTGGACGATGCGCTGCTGCAGGCGCGGCGCGTCCGCGGTGAGCGGGTCGGTGGACAGCACCTGCTGATACGCGGCGATGGCGTCTTCGTTGCGGAGTTGGTCGAAGTAGACGTTGCCCAGCCGGCGGTACACCTCCGGCTCGTAGGGCCGGCCGCCGCGCTTCGCGAAGAGATCGCGGGCCTTGGCCACGCCGCCCCACGTCTCGTCCGCCAGCGACAGCGCGATGTACTGGAGCGCCTCCGAGCGCAGGTCGCCTTCGTCCGCCTTGCTGCCGGACTGCTGGTGGGACTGGTAGTGGTCGAGGAGCAGCAGGAAGCTGTCCACGGACTCCTCGAACCAGTCCATCCGGTAGTACGTCCAGGCCAGCTTGTAGCGGGCCTTGTCGTAGAACCGGTGCTCCGTGTCGCGCGTGGCGGCGGTGTACGCCTCCGCGGCCTTGCGCAGCGCCTCCGGGTCGGTCTCCTCCTCGAACCAGTACTCGCCGATGCGCGTCCACGCGTCGGTGGCGAAGCGGCTCTTCGGATAGCGCGTGGTGAGCTGCTGGTAGGTGGCGAGGCTCTCCTCGTCCTTGTGCTGCTCGTTGAGGCAGTACGCCAGCAGGTACAGGGAGCCGTCGTTGAGCTTGTAGTCCGGGAAGCGCGCGAGCAGCGAGCGGTACAGGCCGATGGACGGCGTGAAGTCCACGTCCGGCTCCGGCGGCAGGTCCGCCATGGCCTCGTCGGACATCGTGCGCACGCGCTCCGCGTAGTCCTTGCGCGCCAGCTGGTGCTCGTCCGCGGAGCGCTCGTAGTACAGCTCCGCCAGCCGGAACATCACGTCCGGCGTGGCGCGAGGCTCGTCCGGGTAGCGACGCAGGAAGTCCTCGAAGCGGCCGATGGCGTCCAGCCGCTGCGTGCGCTCCTGTGACTCCAGCGCGGTGAGCGTCTTCTCGTAGGCGTTGTTGAGCGCCGAGCGCTTCTGCTGGTAGCGCCGCTCGATGAGCTGCTTCACCTCGCGGTGGAAGTCGCGAGACTCCGCCTCGTAAGCCTCCAGCGCGCGGCTCACGTCGCGCAGCAGCTTCTCCTGCTCGGGCGTGTGTCCCAGTCCGTCCAGGTAGCGGGAGGTGTTGGGCGCGGGCGGAGCCGGAGCCGCTGGCTGGGCCTTCGCGGGGCCTGAGGGTTCGGAAGGCTTGGAGGCCTTCTTCGAGGCCTGGCTGGGCGTCTTGGCCTTCGCGGCGTGAGAGGCCAGCGGCGCGAGGGCCAGGAGGAGGACGAGGGCAGGGCGGCGCATGGCCTTCAGTCCCCCCCTTCCGACGACAGGACGTCCTTGAACTCCAGGTCGAGCGCGCGCAGTGCGTCCGACTTCTCCTTGGCGACCTTCTGGATGTTCGTGGCGTTGTCCTGCGTGCGGCTGAAGGCCACGTCCACCGTGCCGGTGTCGGCCTTGAGCACCAGGTCGTAGAACTGCTGCCGCACGCGGCGGAAGCTCTCGTAGGCGATGCGGCCCACCAGGTTGCGAGCGTCACCAGACGCGGCGGCCACCTCCTGCTCGTAGCCCTGGAGCAGCGCCTGCTCCACGCGCACCTTGTCGCGGATGGACTTCACGCGAAGCTCCAACCGCGAGCGCAGCGCCACCCTCGCCACCGCCACGCGGCCGCGCAACGAGTCGATGCGCGAGCGCACCGCGTGCATGCGCAACAGCACGCGCGTGTCCTCACCGGACAGCCGGCCTTCACCGGCGCGCAAGACGCCGTGCTCCTGCTGGAGCGCGGCGGAGTAGCGGGCGCGGATGGCGGCCTCGCCCTCCAGTGACGTATCCGTGGACTGGCGCTCACTGGCGAGCCGGGCGCGGGTGCGGTCCAGCTCCGCCTGCAGGTCCTTCAGCGTGGCGATCTCCGCCTGGAGCTGCACCAGGAACTCGCGCTCCTCCGCGGGGTCCGCCTGCCGCTCGTCGCGCGTGTCCTCCACCCACTTGCGGATGGCGGCGGCGTTCGCGTGCAGGCTCTGGAGCTCGTAGCCCACACGGAAGGCCTCGCGGTCCACCGCGTCCACCTTGGCCTGCATGCGGTGGCGGCGCTCCTCCAGCTCCTTGTTGGTGGTGGGCAGCGCCGCGAAGCGCAGCCGCTGGGCCTCGCGCGCGCCCTGGGCGACGAGCAGCTTCTCGCGCTCGGCGGGCGTCAGCTTCTCCTCCACCAGCGCGGCCTCCGCCTGCACCAGGGACTGCTCCACGGCGGTGAGCGCGGTGTCCACGGCCTCCGTGCGGACGTAGCCCTCCTGCAGCTCCGGGAACGCCTCCAGCCCGCGCGCGTCCAGCGCTTCCAGGATGCGCTCGGCGATGGCCTTCGCCTCGCCCGCGCCCTGACGGCCACTGTCCAGGTCGCCCACCATCCGCACCGCGTCCGCGACCTCCTTCTGCGTGGACGCGTACTTCAGCGCCAGCGGGGGCAGCAGGGTGCTCACGTCCAGCGAGCGCTCGTTGCGCGCGAGCAGGTTGTCGAAGTACGCGACCGGGTCCTGGTTCACGCGCAGGAGCGCGTCCACCTTGTCGCGCGCGGGCGTGAACATGCGCGCCACGCCGTCATACGTCTCCAGCGCCTCGTCGTACTGGCGCAGCTTCTGGAGCAGGTGCCCCTGGAGGATGCGCGCCTCGGGAGCGAGCTGCGAGTCCGGCGCGACGAGCAACAGGATGTCCGTGGCGTTCTTCGCCTGCGTGAAGTCCTGCTTGCGCACGTACGTCCACGCGACCTCCAGCAGCGATTCCGGGAAGCGCTCGCTCTCGCGCGGAATCTGGCCGTAGTGGTCCAGCGCTTCGTCGAAACGGCCCGTCTCGTACATCAGCCGGCCCAACGAAAGGAACGCGAGCTCGCGGAAGCGCTGGGCCTCCGCCTCCTCGATGCCGGTGGACACCACGGTGTCCGGTCCGGTGCCCACGATGCGCTGGAACTGCGCGATGGCGGCCGGGTAGTCCCCGCTCTGCACGCTCAGGACGCCCAGGTGGTAGACGGCCTGCACGCGGAAGGCGCCGGGGCTTTGCGCCAGCGGGGCGAACAGCGCGCGCGAGCGCAGCTGGTGCTCCTCCGGCGTCAGGTCCAGGCGCTTGAACGTGCCGCGCGCATGCACGTAGGCGATGTCCGGCGCCAGCACGCCGCCCGACAGCTGCCGCGCCTTCTCCACGTACGCGTCGATGCCGTCGAACTGCTGGAGCCTTCCCGCCACCGCGAGGTAGCGGCTCACCGCCTCCTTGTAGCGCTGCGGCGTCAGGTCCAGCGACAGCACGTCGCGCAGATACACCCGCGCGCCGATGTCGTTCTTCTGCTGGTACAGCGCGTCCGCCAGATAGAAGACCGCCTCCGGGTAGCGCGGGTTCGCCTTGAACGCCGGGTCGCTCACCAGGTCGTAGAAGAGGACGGACGCGGCGGCCCAGTCTCCCAGCAGCGAGTACACCTCGCCCTCGGAGAAGCGCTTGAGTTGCGAGTCGGCGCTGCTGGGCTCGGGGCGCTCCGTGAACTGCGTCTCCACGAAGCGCAGCGACTGCTCCGCCGTGCGCAGCTGCGCCTCCACCGCTTCCACCGAAGCCGCGCGCGAGCTCAACGACGCGGGCATGGGCGGCAGCGCGGCCCCCGGCTTGGAGGCCTGGGGCGCCGGAGCGGGCGCGGCCCCGAGGGACAGCGCGAGGGCCAGGGCGTGCAGCGTCGCGGTCACGGCCTGACGCTCCCTACTTCAGCTCGCTGGAGGTTGTGGCCGGCGCGGCGGGAGTCCCCGGAGCGCCTTCCGTCTCCGAGCCGGAGCCCGGGCCGGCGGGCCGGTTCGCGCGCGTGTCCTTGGCCACTTCAATGTCGTAGCGCACCGCGGGCCGGTCCTTGAGGTCCGTGGTGAGGCCGCCCTTCTCCACGCCCACCACGTTCACCGTGGTGACCTTTCCGGACTCCGCGTTGAAGGTGTAACTGGATTGCACCTTGAACTTGTAGCCTTCCAGGTAGCTGAACACGCCGTAGCCGCTGCCCCGGTAGACGAGGCGCACCGCGAGCTGGTGCTGGCCCGGCACGATGCGGCCGTTGAAGACCTCCAGCGACTGGTGCCGGTTCAGGTCTCCCTGCGTGTCCACCTGGGTGAAGATGGGCGCGCCGTCCAGCGCGTACACCACCGACTCCAGCTGGAACGCGTTGCCCATCTCGTTCTTGTGCACCAGCACCGCGCGGGCGCCGGTGGACAGCTCGCCGCCCATCACCGACTCCTGGAGCAGCAGCAGGCGCGCCTTGGAGCGGTAGATCTTCTCCTTCAAGTCGACGACCTGCTCCTCCAGCGTCTTCACGCGCGACGTGAAGGCCTCATCCGCCGTCTGGTCGCCCGCGGGTGCCTTCGCGGCGGGGGCCTGCGGCGTGCCAGCGGCCGGGGAAGC